>CANQTK010000037.1 GCA_947626735.1 uncultured Clostridia bacterium | reverse complement strand
TTTATCTATACCTCCTTGATATGATTTTGGTTTGCAAAACAATTTTATCAAAGAGTTTAGATAAATGCTATTTTTTTACAAAAAAATGTTAAGGCATTTACTACTACCCCAACTAATATTATAGAACCCAGAATTGAACTGGTTGATTTTTTTATGCAAATAAAATTTATCTCTCAGTAAAAAAAGCCTCGCAGAGCCCATGTTATGATGATACGTCATAACATAAAGGCAGGAGTTAAAAATTTTGATAAATTTCATAATACAGGATATAAAGGCTTATATAATGGTAAAACAGCTGATGATATTGCTATTAGATAATATGGAAATGATTTAATATTTAGAATGAAAATCATTGAAATCAACATAAATACATGATATAATATTTACATCATTCGTAGCTATACGAACTATAATAAGAATAGCATTTCAGTATATTCCCGTAAAACAATTGTTAGGAGGAAACATATGAATAACTTAATGGCAAAAGACATGACTCAAAGATATGAAGAATATCTTTACACTGCTGATCTTGAAGAACGGGCAGCGAAAATCATTTACTTTTGGACTATGAGTACATTGGAATCCTTTTTTTGGGGACTTCGAATCACTGCAGCTTTTGAAATGGATTTATATGCCAGCGAACAGAAAATGTTTTTAGTGTTTTGTGACCCAGGAGGAGAAGAATATGAATTTGTGCATTATCCAACTTATAACTGTGACAATGGTAAATTACCAATAATGTTACAAAAATTTGTAGAAATTTTTAACAATATTGGGTATCCATTGTCAAACAGAATTGCATCACCTGTCTTTCATGCAGGTAACCTTGGAAAATGGGAACATCCATATAACAGAAAGAAATATAATGGATATTATCATATTTCATTTTTTATTGATATGCTTCCCGATGCTGATGACGATTCAGCCAATCATGGCTATTATACCTAAGTTAAAGGACGCCCTAAAGTAGGGCGTCCTTGTTAATCTAAAAATTAAATCAAAATAACATTAAGACTTGACAAAAAGTATATGTGATATTTTATTATTTTCTTAAAATTTCCATTTGATAGAAAATCTTAGGCTCGCTTTTTTAATGCAAAATTATCATTGTATAAAAAATAAAATAATATACATAAAACGCTTGACAATATCAAACAAATGTTTTATAATATACACAAATAAAAAGGATGTGAATTTATGGAAGAAAATAATTTAGCAATTCAAAATGAATTAACTAATGAAGATATAAAAAATCTAATATATACAATAAGAGATAAGCAAGTTATACTAGATAGTGATGTAGCAATGCTGTATCATTATACAACTAAAAATGTCAATAAAGCTGTGAAAAAAATATTGATAGATTTCCAGAGGAATTTTATTTTCAACTAACAGAAAATGAATTTCAAACTTTGAGGTTCCAATTTGGAACCTTAAATAAAATTAATATAAAAGCAAATAACTGGTCACAAATTGTGACCAGTTCAAAAAGTGATAATAGTAAGCATAGAGGAAAAAATATTTGCCATATGTTTTTACAGAACAAGGTATAGCAATGTTATCTGGTCTTTTAAAAAATGACATAGCTGTTCAAGTAAGTATAAATATTATGGATGCTTTTATTGAGATGCGAAAATTTTTAATGCTAAATGGACAAGTATTTGAAAGATTAACAAATGTATAATATATATATTTTTTTGTTCGTATTTTCACATTCCCGTGATAGTCCATTAAGTAAAATCGTCGCACTTCAAAATTCAGCTTATGGGACTAAGTCCCAAACCCTAAAAAATAATTTGTAGATATTTTGTAAATTGAATGAAAAAATTCAAAAAATATGATATATTTAAATTTGTCAGATAGTACCTGATGAATATGAAAGGATGATAAATTATGAATATAATGGTAAATACGAAAATATCTAAGAAGACATTTATAATTATAACTGTTTTTGCAGTAATAATAGGATTATTTTTATTATATTTTTCTACAGAATGTTTTATTAAAGTATTCGTTTTAAAAAGCTGGAATTGTACTGAAGCAATAGTAGTTTCTTCTGGTGTAGGATTTTTTGGTGAAGATTTTACAACTTATAGATATGTAAATTATAAATATCTTGTAAACGGAGTAGAATATAACAATATAGATAAATTAAATTGGAAATTTACAGATAATAACTTAAACGAAAATGACAAAATAACGGTATATTATAATATTAATAATCCAAAAGAAAGTGGAGTTTATCATATTTCATATTCAGTAATAATATTTGCTATTTTATGTTTGATTTTCCCACCATTATTTTTAAAGGAAAGATTAAAATATAATAAATAGTTCTTTTTTCAGAATTTATATAATATGCTGAAAAATATCAGTATATTAATCGTAATTTTTAGGCAAATGTGGGAGGAGAATTTTTCGCAAATAACCTCCTTAATCGCTCAAAATTAAGAACTGGCACCTTAACTGGTGCTTTTTTAATGCCAAAAAATAACATCAAAAAATAAAATGCATATAATAATATTAGAAACTCAAATCATTTTACCTCGAAAAGATGGACAAATACGAAAACACTATGTTATTACATAGGAAGGAGGTAAAATATGAAAAACACAAAAAATACAATAATTGCCACACTGTTTTTGGCAATTTTAGTTATGGCAGTAGGCTATTCAACATTTGCTACGCAATTAACACTAAATGGAACAGCAGAAATTGTAGGGGAATGGAATATAAAAATTACCAATATCCAAGTACAAAGTGTAAATGGTGATGTTAGCTACGAAACTCCAGAATTTACGGACACAAATGCTACTTTTAATGTTACTCTAAAGAAACCGGGCGATTCTATTGTTTTTGTTATTACCATTCGAAATGAAGGAACAATAAATGCTACTCTAGGTACGGTTATATTTAAAGAAGACAGCGAAGAAGATTTACCGGCTATCCAATATAAAACATCAGAACTACAAAATTCACTAGATGCAGGAGAAGAAACCAGTTTTACAGTTACCGTTACTTATGACCCAAAAACAACAGAAGTACCAGCCATAAAAACAAAAACAATTACAGGTATTATTGAATATGTTCAAAAATAATAAAGATAACAAAACAATAGGAAAGAAAAAACTTTCCTATTGTTATTATATAGAAATAGCAAAAGAAGAAAATATGAAAACAATACAAAGAAAAAGAGGAAACTATGACAAATTCAAAGCAGAAAAAAATAGTATTCATTTTAATAGGCTATTTATTCATTACTATCTACTTTAGTATAAAAAATGTAACCTTTTATCGAAATATAATCAATCCTTTCTTTTGGGGTTTATGTTTCATTTATTTTCTATGGAATCAAAAGCATAACTATATTCAATTTTATAAAAAAGGAAAACAAATCATAAATATGGTTGTTATTTGCTCTATTTATCTTGTTTTTTATTTCTATCTTGGATTTCTATTTGGTTTTTCAAAGAGCCCATATCGTCATGATATCTTGTTTCTATTTAAAAATATCATCATAGAAATCCTTCCTATTATGAGTATAGAAATGATAAGAGGAATGCTAGTCATGAAAATTAAAAAGAATAAAACACAATGTGTATGTAATATCCTCTTATTTATATTATTAGAATTGAATTATTATACAATTTTATCTTTATGGAGTAATAAAGAAGAACTATTTCAATACACTTGTAGCACAATACTACCTCTTGTAGCTTGCAACCTTATATGTACCTATTTATCTAACAAATATTCCTTCCTTTTATCAATTATCTATCGTAGCTTAAAAAAAATTGCCATTATATTGTTACCTATTTTACCAAATATCAACTGGTTTGCTTGTGGTTGTATTGATTTAATATTTCCAACCTTAGTATATGTATTCTATGAATATCACTTTACGAAAGAAAGAAAAAAGGCACAAAAGGAATCAAAGAGTTTCCTATTATTTCTTTTGTGTATTAGTTTCGTTTGCTTTATGCTAGGAATTTTTTCGTATGAACCCATTGCTATTCTTTCTAATAGTATGACTCCAACTTTTTCTCGTGGAGATATCATCATTTTTAAAAAATTAAAGGAAGAAGAATTAGCAGAAATAGAACTCAATACTATTATAGTTTATCAAATAGAGAATCAAAATGTGGCTCATCGAATTGTAAATAAAGTAGAAAAAAATAAAGAAACCTTCTATCAAACAAAAGGAGATAAGAATAATGTAGAAGATAGAAATTTAGTGGGAACTAACCAAATCAAAGGAGTTTATGTGTTTTCTATAAAATATGCAGGTTTTCCATCCGTTTGGTTATATGAGTATTTTCATAAAGAGTAAAATAAAGGAGGTAGTCTATGAAAAAGGATAAAATAAATAAGCAAAATATAAAGAAGATGATAATTTATTTTCTTATTATTAGTACAATAGTAGTAGGAGGTATTTTGATAAAGCTTGGTTGTTATTTAGAAAATAGCAAAGAATCAATTTATCAATATATAGTAGAAAAACAAGATAATTATGAAGTTTTATTAAAACCAAATACCTTTTATGATAGTCAAACGCTTCCTTCTGGACTTTGCTATGCATCTAATGCCATTGAAGCATTTACTATTGATTTTCAATATCATATGGAAGCAGAACAAAAAGCAGATGTTCAGTATCATTATAGCGTTGTAGGAAATCTAATTGGTAAGGTAATAGAAGTAGATGAAGAAAAAGAAGTTTGGAATAAAAGTTTTTTATTTTTAGAGAACAATGCTCAAGAAAAAGAAAGTATAGAAGAATTTTCTGTGCAATGTCCAATTAATATTAAATATGAAGATTATTTGAATTTGGTTAATGCGTATGAAAAAGAATATAAAATAAAAATAGAGCCTGTTTTAAAAATTCGCTTTGTCATTTCTTATGATATTAGTTTTAATACCATCGAAGATGAAATAGAATTAGAAATACCAATTACAGATACCATAACAGAGGTAAAAACAAATAATGAAAAAATAGCATCAAAAGAAATTACAAACGAAACAGAAAATACAAAAATAGAGTCAATTGTTTGTTACATCCTTGGTAGTGTATTAATTATAGGAGCTAGTATTGCATTCATTACGAGAATTTATAAAAATGCAAAAATAGATGATCAGCCAATAAATCGTATTTTAAAAAACTATGGAGATTTAATAGTTACGGTAACTAACAAGCCAGATATTAGTAACTTAAAAATAATGAAATTAAATACCTTAGAAGATTTAATTGATGTAGCAGAGCAAAATCAAACACATATTATTCATTATGAAAATAATTTTTATGTCATGATTCATGAGTATGCATATTGGTATGTATTAATACCTAATCATGAATAAAGAAAAAAAGAGAGCAAAGTCATTTTTTGATAAAAATATATACAAAATCCATTTTCTTTGGTATAATAGCATAGGTAAAAAGAAAAATAGATATATGCCATAGAAAGGATGAATTACAAAAATGAAAATAGGAATCGTAGGACTACCAAACGTAGGAAAATCTACTTTATTTAATAGTATTACCAATGCAGGGGCAGAATGTGCCAATTATCCGTTCTGCACGATAGAGCCAAATGTAGGAGTAGTGCCAGTACCAGATGAAAGATTGGAAAAGCTTACAGAAATGTATCATCCAGAAAAAACTACACACGCTATCATTGAATTTGTCGATATTGCAGGTTTAGTAAAAGGAGCAAGTAAGGGAGAGGGGTTAGGCAATAAATTTTTATCTCACATTCGCGAGGTAGATGCGATTGCTCATGTAGTAAGATGTTTTGAAGATTCTAATATTGTCCATGTAGATGGAAATATCAATCCACTAAGAGATATTGAAACCATCAATTTAGAGCTAATCTTTTCGGATTTAGAAATGTTAGAAAAAAGATTAGATAATGCAAAAAAGAGACTAAAAGCAGATAAAAAAGCACAAGCAGAAATTGATGTATTAGAAAAAATAAAAGATGCTTTAGAACAAGGAAAATGTGCAAGAACAGTAGAATTAACAGACGAAGAAAAAGAACAAATAAAAGACTTATATTTACTAACAGCAAAGCCAGTTTTATATATAGCAAATGTTTCAGAAGCACAAATTGGAAGTGCAGAAAACGATGAAAAAGTAAAACAAGTAGAAGAATTTGCAAAAACAGAAGGAGCCAAAGTCATTCCGTTATGTGTGAAAATAGAAGAAGAGTTATCTTCTTTAGAGGGAGAAGATAAAAAAGAAATGCTAGAAGCATTAGGACTTAATGAATCCGGCTTAGATAAAGTAGTCAAAACAAGTTATGACTTATTAGGACTAATGAGTTTCTTAACAGCAGGAGAGCCAGAAGTAAGAGCATGGACCATCAAGAAAGGAACCAAAGCCCCACAAGCAGCAGGAAAAATTCATAGTGATATCGAAAGAGGTTTCATACGTGCAGAAGTAGTATCTTACGATGAATTGATGAAAGAAGGTTCTATGCTAGCTTGCAAAGAAAAGGGTTTAGTACGTTCAGAAGGAAAAGAATATATTATGCAAGACGGAGACATTGTCTTATTCCGCTTTAATGTATAAAAATTAGAAAAAAAAGCAGAGAGAATATTTCTCTCTGCTTAAAATATGCCATTTCCATTTATTTTTCATTCATTGTTTGGAACTATACTGAAACAATCTTTTAAGTAGTATTTTCCATTACTACTTTTTTCTTTTGTTAATTCTCTTGTGTCTAAATCATTAAAATGCCACCATTCAGACGCAAGAGGTGTTAAACCAAAAGAAGTAAAATAATTTTGAAGTTTTTTGGATCCTTCTGTCATAGAAGAAGAAAGTTTTGCATTTTGCCAAGCTGTTTTTGACTTACTGTCTACTGGTGTAGCAAAGGTGGCAGCAGCTCTACTTAATTCGTGCATTGCCGTAGGCATGGTATATTCTTCATATTGGGAAACAGTAAAGTAGGTATATTCACCACAGGTTTGGTAAGTTTTATTTTTTACCTTTGCTAAACTAACATCAAGAGCAATGCCTTTTTGATGATTAGAAAGTTGTACAGCGATAAACCAACTTTTATTCCAAGGTGAAGTAGTAATACCACTTTTTACTTTTTCATTTGAATTCATAAGATGAGTAAGAGCATTGGAAACATTCATTTGAACTTCATAAGGACGAAACGTTTCATAAATTTTTAGCGTATCCTCGTTTTTTAAAGCTTCTTTTTGAATTTGTGCTATTTTTTTCACCATAGGGTAGAGAAGTGGCATTATGTATTGATTGGTATGTAAACGCTCATTATAGGTATACACTTGATATAGAGCATTTCCAGTAATACCTTCTAAAGGATAGCCAGAAGAACGAAAAAGAGAAGAATAGCTATTAGTGTCATCATAAATAATAGAAGGAATGACATCTGGTAAATTGACCAAACAATATTTATTTTCTACCCAACCTTTTGTTGTATCCGATAATGCAATATAAAACCAATCATTTTTTTCACTTATAATTTGAAAGGCTTGACCAGGTACTAAATTGGTAAGAATTTCAGAAGAAACAGTAGCACTTACTGGATTTTCTTTATATAATGGTAAAGAAACTGACGCATAACCAGTACTTCCACTTAAAGGAAGTTCAAAAATACCTTGATAAAAATTGGAAAGGTTATTCTTATTTTCATTTATTTCATTTAAATTGTCTTCTAAAGCAACGACAATAACATCATGGCTTGTATTCTCAATACTATTATTGATGATTGTATGATTTACTTCACTAGTAGGATGAAATTCACTTTTTTCTTCCCAAAATGTAGGATAAAAAAATATAGTGAATAGCAGTAAAACGACAAAAACAATAACAAGCAGTAGAACAAAAAATTTTTTCATTTGGAAATCTCCCTATTTATAATTAGTAGCTTTATTATAACACAAGTATTAATGAATTACAAAATAAAAAAATACTTGCAATTTGTTTACAATAAATTTATAATAAATACAATATAGGAGGGAGCTGTTATGTCTAAAAAATATGCAGGAAAACATAGCAATGAAAAAATAGAGGAAAAAGAATTAAAAGATGAAATAATCAATAAAGAGACGATAGACACAGAGACGACAGCGAGCGAAAAAACAACAGACGAAAAAACAAAAAACGAAGCCACAGCAAAAAAAGAAACAACAAAGAAAGAAACAGCAAAAAAAGAAACAACAAAGGAAGAGACCACAAGTGAAGAGACAGAAAATAATAAAGAAACAAATAAAAAAAGAAATCGAAAAATATTAGTCTATTTTTTCATAGTTGTTTTGCTAATAGAACTAATTTATGGTGGTTATATCTTGCTTGAACGATATGGAAAGAAATTTAAAAATGTTGAAATAGAAATTGGCACAAGCCAAAAAGTAGCCATCCAAGATTTTTTAAAACATGAAAAATATGCAGAAAATGCAGAGCTTATTACCAATTTAGAGGACATCGATTATGGAAAAGTAGGAGAATATGAAGTGATACTTTCCTATGAAGGTAGAGAAGAAAAAGTAATACTAAAATTGGTTGATACCACACCACCGGAAGTCAAATTTAAAGATATTGAAAGATATATAGATTATCAAATAACGCCAGACGATTTTATAGAAGAAAAAACGGATTTATCTGAAATGACTACAGAAATTATAGATGCACCACAAATTAACGAATTTGGAGACTATCCTATTCAAGTAATGGTAAAAGATAGTTGTGGAAATCAAACAACACAAGTTTGTAAATTATCAATTAAGTGGATTAGAGAAGAATTTACAATGGAAGTAGGACATGAACTTGTGAAAGAAGATTTATTGTTTAATGTAGAAGTAGATGGAGATTTATTAGATAGTAAACAATTGAAAGAAATCTCGAATTCTAAAATTGGAGAATACCCAATAACCGTGAAAAAAGGCGATAGCGAAAAAATTGTTACGATTAAAGTTACAGACTTAACACCACCAGATTTAGTTTTAAAAGATGTTACAATTTATAATGACGAAAAAGTAAAAGGAAAAGAATCCTTTATTCGTAGTGCTACAGATGCATCTGGCGCAGTAACAACCACGATGAAGACAGAAATCAACTATTCTCAATTAGGAACACAAGAAATTGTAATAGAAGCAGTAGACCAATATGGAAACAAAGTAGAAAAAACAGCGACATTAACCATTATGGAAGATACGGTAGGACCTGTATTTTCAGGTCTTTCTGATATCAGCATAAACAAAGAAGCAACCATTCATTATGAACAAGGTGTTACAGCAAAAGATGCCAAAGATGGAGTTTGTCAATTTTCTGTAAATAGTAGTGCTGTTAATACTTCTGTAGCAGGAACCTATTATGCTACTTATACTTCAAGTGATAAAAAAGGAAATAAAACATCAGCCAAAAGGAAGATTGTTGTTAAGCACGATCAAAGCGATATTAATGCATTAGTGAAAAGTATTGCCTCAAAAATAGGAAACGATGTGGAAGCAATTCGAGATTATTGTAGAAACAATATTAAATATTCACATAGTTATGGGGATAATGATCCTATTTGGTATGGTTTTAATAATTGGCAAGGAAATTGTTATGTACATGCTTTGTGTTTCCAAGCATTATTAAAAGAAAAAGGTTATGAAACGCAACTAATATGGGTAACCAATAAAACTCACTATTGGAATTTAGTAAAAATTAATGGAGTATGGAGACATATGGATTCAACACCAGATAGAAATCATAGAAAAATTAGTATTATGACAGATGAACAAAGATTATCTACTTTGAGTGGAAGAGATTGGGACCATTCCTTATGGCCAGCAGCAAAATAATGAATCAATAAAATGGAGGAAACAAAGAACATGTTTAATGTAGCAATATTCCTAATTAGTGTTGTCATTTATGCAAGTTTTGGACTTACCAATCTAGTATATCTTTTCTTTAGTGCCACTACTACATTTTTAGCTGCAAAATATGGCAAAGGAAAATATAAGAAATGTATTTTCATAGGAACCGTTATCGCTAATATTGGTATTTTAGTTTTTATGAAAACTTTTCTTTATCTAGAGCAATTTGAAAACGATACTTCCAATATTATCGTTCCAATTGGTATCTCCTATTATACATTGCAAGTAATATCTTATTTAGTGGATGTATATAAAGGAAAATATGAGCCACAAAAGAGTTTCCTAAAATATCTAATGTATGTCATATACATACCATATTTATTCATAGGACCAATTAATCGATACGATGATATCGCAACAAGTTTATATGCCAATAAAAAATGGGACACAAACCGTATCCTAAATGGCATTACTCGAATCTTGTGGGGAATGTTTAAAAAACTAATAATAGCAGGAAGAATTTCTATCATTATTTCTGTTATTACTGGTAATATAGACCAGTACAAAGGTGCTTATGCTTTATTTGCCATGCTATTATATTCTATTCAAATTTATGCCGATTTTAGTGGCGGAATTGATATGGTAATTGGTGTTTCCAAAATAGTAGGAATTAATATAAAAGAAAATTTTCATTCTCCATACTTAGCAGAAAATGTAAAAGAGTTTTGGAGAAGGTGGCATATTGGGTTAAGCTCTTGGTTAAAGGACTATGTTTATATTCCACTTGGTGGTAATAGAAAAGGAAAAATACGTACCAAAATTAATGTAATCATTACTTTTCTTGTGTCGGGTTTTTGGCATGGTGCAAATTATATTTTATGGGGATTGTTCCATGGAATATTAGTGGCTTTTTCCAAATTTTTAACAACCAAGTGGAAAAATGTAAATCGAGTCATTAACTATTTTATTGTATCTATTTTATGGTCATTTTTTATATGGCCTAATACAGCAACAGCTTTAAAAATGATAGGTTCTCTTTTTACTACTTTTAATTACGTACCGTTATTTCATAACTTATTGAATTTTAACTTAGATTTCATGAATATCATTGTCCTTATCATTTCTATTGTTATGTTAATGCTATTTGATGTAAAAAAAGATAACATCATTCTAAAAATAAAAAAGATGAAATTAGAAAATAAAATAATGTTAATAGGAAGTTTAGCAATTATCATTTTGGTATTTGGAATTTATGGAATTGGATTTAATGTAAATGAGTTTATTTACAGTAAGTTTTAGCAAGGGAGGAAACAAGATTGAAAAGAAGTATTAAAATCATTTTTCTACTCTTATTATGGATTGTCCTATTCTTATTCATCAATCAATTACTTTCTCCTAAATATATGACAAATTTAGTGGAAGGGGGAATGATTGCAGAGTATTATCCGGAAGAAAAAAATCATGAAGTAATATTCATTGGAGATTGTGAAGTATATGCTAACTTTTCACCAATGGTAATGTATGAAAAAGAAGGAATCACATCTTATGTAAGAGGAACTTCGCAACAACTAATTTGGCAATCTTATGGTATTTTAAAAGAAACGTTTCGTTATGAAATACCGAAGGTAGTCGTCTTTAATGTCAATTCTTTGCGCTATAGTGAACCTGTTAGTGAAGCGTATAATCGATTAACACTAGATAAAATGAAATGGTCAAAAGAAAAAATAGAAATCATTGAGGCTTCTATGACAGAAGAAGAAAATTTTCTTTCTTATGTATTTCCAATTCTTCGTTATCATTCTAGATTTTCACAATTAACAAAGGAAGATGTGGAATATTTATTTCAAACAAAGAAAAATACGTTCAATGGTTTTTTAGTGAACAAAAATGTAAAACCAGCAGGAAACTTGCCAACAAAAAAGATTTTGCCAGATTACCAATTTGCTGATATTTGTTATGAATATTTAGATAAAATTGGTAAGCTATGTAAAGAAAATAATGTACAATTGGTTCTCATTAAAGCACCAAGTCTATATCCATATTGGTACGATGAATATAATGAGCAAATAGTAGAATATACTAAAAATCATGATGTAGATTTCTATAATTTAAAAGAAGTAGCTGACCAAATAGGAATTAACTATCAAACAGATACATATGATGGAGGACTTCATTTAAATTTAAATGGCGCAACAAAATTATCAAATTATTTTGCAACATTGTTAAAAGAAAAATATCATTTGGTAGATTACAGAAAAGAAGAAACAGTCAACAAAATCTACCAAGAAAAGCTGAAAGAATATAAACAAAAAATAGAAGAATAAAAAGGAGAAAAAAAATGAAAAAAATAGGTTTTATTATTTTAATTGTTGTCATTGTTATCATAGGAGGTGTCGAAATTTACTTTACTACGCAAAAATCGAATATAAAAACAAGCACATCCTCAGAGAGCAAGCAAGAAAATGCCGAAAATCAATTTCTATTGAAAGACAATGGAAAAGAAATTATATTAGGAGAAGTATTTTCAAAGGATGTTTTAGGAGAAGAAGAATCTTATTCCGAAATCGCAAGTTGTGCTTTTGAAGGATTAGATAAAACATATACCTATGCTAATTATGAAATTACCACTTTTCCGGATGGAAATGAAGATAGAATTTATACCATTTATTTTTTAAATACAGAAATAGCAACAACGGAAGGAATCAAAATCTCGGATAGTATGAATCAAATGATTAATACTTATGGAGAAAATTATACCGTGCAGGGAAATCAATATACTTATACAAAAGGAAAAACGAATTTAGAATTTATTGTAGAAAATGGTGTTATTACGAGTATTCAATACTCTTATCATGCAGAAAATGAAAAACCATAAAAGAATGGTTTTCCATCCATTATGAATAAAAATAAGATTTTCTAGTAAAAAATGAACTAGAAAATCTTATTTTTTATTTATTCTTATTTTCATTCAAATATCTTTGATACATTTCATCCATACTAGAAATATATTGCATATCTTGTTTGATTCTAAATTTTTCATATTCTTTATTGGCTTTTTCAATAGCTTGGTCGTGGGAAATGGAACCTGCATTTTCTAATATTTTCTTTCTTCTAAATTTTAATAAATTATCTGTTGCCTCAATCCAATCTTGCATTGTCATTATATGTCTTTCTTTTGCTTCATCTTCTGCAAAAACAATAAAAAAATTAGTTAAATCATTTAATTTATTTAATTCTTCTTCGTTTAAGTAATTCTTAGCTATTGTTACATCATATTGATATATTAGACCATCTGGACCATTTTGCCAACTGGTAAGTCCCATATGTTCTTTATTAGAATCTACTCTATTATAAATAAGTTCTGCAGCAGTATGTCCAGAAATTGCATAATGTAATTTGTTTTGGACTATTTTAAAAAATGTATATGCTTCTTCTGATTTTGGATTATAATCAACTGCAGTTGCTATAAATAAGTCCGTTATTTTTTGATAAGCCATTCTTTCACTTGTACGAATTGTTTTTATTCTTTCTAGTAACTCATCAAAATATTTAGCATCATATTTGTTACCTTTAATAAATCTCTCATCATTTAAAGCGAATCCTTTTATAAGATATTCTTTTAGTATTTTATTTGCCCAAGTTCTAAACTTAATAGCAGGTTTTGAGTTTACTCTAAATCCTATTGAAATTATCATATCCAAATTATAATATGAAATATTTCTTAAAACCTTTCTATTTCCTTCTTTTTGAACTTGTGCAATTTTTGCACAAGTTGATTTTTCTTCTAATTCTTCATCTTTATAAATATTATTTATATGTCTTGTAATTCCAGTTCTGTCTATTTTAAATAGTTTAGTTAAAGATTCTATATTTAGCCATACATTTTCATCTTGTAATATAACTTCAACTTTAACATTATTATTTTCATCTGTATAAAACACAATATTATTTTCATTTCCAATTAGTTTGTTATCCATATAACATCAACCTCATTTCTTATTTGTTATATAATATCAAACATTTGTTTATTTGTCAATTCAATTTTTATAAAATTCTTTATTTACAAATTATTTAGATGGAATATGGGAGCGGATGTTGGAAAAATATCTAAAACTTAGAAGTAAATCCTGCTATATTACCTGAAATAAGCTGTGAATTAATTGAGTAATTATCCAAGAGAGATTAGAGGTATAACTCTAATCTCTTTTTTTGTATATATACTTCCGGCTATGCCGGTAGTAAAGAGGGCTTTAGCTTTATGATAGACAAAACTCCCTTCATAGTATAAAATCAATATGATTCGACACATAAAGAAATTATAAAATGAAGGGAGTTTTGGATTATGAATAGTATATTCACAAAGAAAAACAAAGATGAAAATAATACTATTGATAATATAGCAAGTTTATCACATACAAAGTGGAATTGCAAATATCATATAGTATTTACACCTAAATATAGGAGAA
The DNA here is from genome assembly GCA_947626735.1 of uncultured Clostridia bacterium. Classification (GTDB taxonomy): domain Bacteria; phylum Bacillota; class Clostridia; order TANB77; family CAG-508; genus UMGS1663. Next base: position 719 of record CANQTK010000037.1, on the reverse strand, counting down.
AAATTTTTTATGGTCAAAAAAGAATGGAAATAGGAAAAATACTGAGAGATATTTCAGATTGGCAGGAAGTGAAAATTATAGAGGCGGAAGTTTGCCCAGACCATGTGCATATGTTTGTATCAATACCACCAAAGTTATCAGTATCAAAATTTATGGGAATATTAAAGGGCAAAAGTAGCCTCATAATTTTCCAGAGGTGGTCAAATTTGAAATACAAATTTGGCCAACGAAGTTTTTGGTGCCGTGGCTACTATGTAGACACGGTAGGTAAAAATGAAAAGAGAATAGCAGAATATGTAAGAAATCAGCTACAAGAAGATATGATGTGTATGATCAAATAAGTATAAAAGGATATAAAGACCCGTTTACGGGTAAGTAAGAGTGACAAAGGCAATTGGCAGATAAAAAGAGCTCCCATGTGGGAGCTACCAGTAATAAGCCCTTATAGGGCTAAATAAATACCGCCCGTTTTACGGGCGGATATTTATTAACCATCATACATAAAATTTAAATCACTATTAAGTTTAAATTAAAAATAGAAAATACTGTACCACTGATATAGTAAAATATTTTCTATCTATATATGAATTTTGTTATTTTGATATATCATCTTTTTATGATTTAAAGATTTTGAAATTCACCTATTCTTATAAATCCAAATAAATATACTGAATAACCAGTTCTTGCTGTTATTTTATCTATTTGCCATTTTCTACAAT
>CANQTK010000036.1 GCA_947626735.1 uncultured Clostridia bacterium | reverse complement strand
ATAACATGTATCAACATAATTATCTATAAAGGTTTATAGGTAACCTTTTAAAAACCTAAATATATTATACAAGGAGGTAATATTTTAAGTATCAATTTAACTTTCAAATTGATATTGACAATACAGTAAAAATAAATATAATAAAGGTAGGAGGTAAAATTTGCTAAAAATTACATATCAACATTATCTAAAATATCAAGAATTTCAAAAACAAAAAGAACTTCAATATTGTATGGTAGCAGAAAAACCAGAAGAATACATTTACGATAGAAATAATGAACACGACAAAGTAATTCGAGAAATATTAATGAAAAAAGAAGAAGCGTTAAGCTTAATAAATAAAGCATTAAAACCAAAGCAAAAAATAAAAGAACCAATTGATTTATATTCAAATCGATTTATTACAAGTAAATATCAAGATAGAGAATCAGATATTATTTATAAAATAAAAGATAAAAACATCTTTTTCTTAATAGAACATCAATCAACAATAGATTATTCCATAGCATATAGAATGATGGAATATAGCATTGAAATTATGAGAACTATTGTAAATAATAAGGAAAGAAAAAGCAAAGCATATAAATACCCACTAATAATACCAATAATTATATATACAGGAGAATCAAAGTGGGATGCCAAATTAAGTATGAAAAAGCTAAAAGAACAAATAGAATGGTATGAAGAAAAAGAAGAAATAAGTTTAGTGGATATTAATAAATATAGTAAAAAAGAACTATTACAAGAAGATAATATATTATCAAAAGTAATGTTACTAGAGAAAAGTAAAAATACAGTAGAATTTATCAAAAATGTAGAAGAAATATTAAAAACAAGTGATAATAAAAATTTAGAAAAAATAAAAGACATAGTAAAATATAAAGCAGAAGGGATTGTTGAGAAAGATAAACTAGAACCAATATTAAATAAAGTAAAAATAAAAAAGGAGGAAGGAACAATGACACTAGCAGAAAGAATACACGAAAATGAAAGAAAAGAAAGGTTAGAAATAAGGTTAAAAGCAATAGAAGAAGGAAAAAAAGAAGGAATTTTACAAGGAAAACAAGAAGGTAAAAGAGAAGGTGAAATAAAGGGTAAAATACAAGGCAGATTAGAAACAATAAACTTAACAATAAAAAGAATGTTAGGATTAAAATTAGAAGATAAAATAATACAAGAGGTAACAGGAGTAGAGAAAAAAGAACTAGAAAAAATAAAGAAAGAATTAGCAGGAGCAAAGTCATAAAAATTTTATAAAAGCACTTGTACTTTTTCTCATTTGCTTATATAATAATAGAGTATTGAAAGCAAAGGAGGAAGATAGTTTTATGTCTTTTATCGAAGATATTAAGCAAAGAGCAAAACAAGATATAAAAACAATTGTATTACCAGAAAGTAATGATTTGCGTGTTTTAAAAGCAGCAGAACAAATCAAAAAAGAAGAATTTGCGGATCTTATTTTAATAGGAGAAAAAGAAAAAATTTTAGCTATGGCAAAAGAAAATGACATTGATATTACAGGGGTAAAAATCATTAATCCACAAACAAATGAAAAATTTAGCTTCTATGCAAATGAATTTTATGAATTAAGAAAAGCAAAGGGAATGACCTTAGAAAAAGCAAAAGAATATATGAAAGATAATGTTTATTTTGGTATGATGATGGTAAAAGAAAACGATGCCGATGGTTTAGTATCTGGCGCTTGTCATTCTACCGCAGACACATTAAGACCAGCTTTACAAATTTTAAAAACAGCACCTGGCACCAAGCTTGTTTCTGCTTTCTTTTTAATGGTAGTTCCAAATTGTGAATATGGAGAACAAGGAGCTTTTGTTTTTGGAGATTGTGGTTTAAATGAATACCCAGACCCAGAAGCATTATCCGAAATTGCAATTTCTTCTGCTAAAAGCTTTCATCAGTTAGTAGGAAAAGAGCCAAGAGTTGCGATGCTTTCGTATTCTTCTTATGGAAGTGCTCATTCACCACTTACCGATAAAGTAGTAGAAGCAACAAAACTTTTAAAAGAAAAAATGCCAGATTTAATGGCTGATGGAGAATTGCAACTAGACGCTGCTATTATTCCAGAAATTGCAGAATCTAAAGCACCAGGAAGTCCATTAGAGGGAAAAGCAAATACGCTAATTTTTCCAGATTTAGATGCAGGAAACATTGGTTATAAATTAGTACAAAGGTTAGCAAAAGCAGAAGCTTATGGACCACTTTGCCAAGGAATTGCAAGACCAGTTAATGATTTATCAAGAGGTTGTTCAGCAGAAGATATTGTAGGAGTTGTTGCCATAACTTCTGTACAAGCACAGAACAGCTAATGTAATGAAATAAGTAATTAGGCAATAGGAAGGATAATAAAAAAACAAAGGTAAATAATATGCCTAAGGATAAAAAGAAAATAAAAGGAGAAAAAAGAAAATGAAAATTTTAGTTTTAAACAGTGGAAGTTCATCCCTAAAATATCAACTAATTGATATGGAAAACGAACAAGTATTAGCAAAAGGGAACTATGAAAAAATAGGTTCCAAAGATTCTTTTGTAACACACAAAGTAGGAAGCGAAAAATATAAATATGAAAGGGAAGCAAAAAATCATGAAGAAGCCATCTCTTTTGTACTAACTCAATTTACGGATAGCGAACATGGTGTCATTTCTTCTTTAGACGAAATTACAGCTATAGGACATAGAGTCGTTCATGGAGGAGAAAAATTCAACAAATCAGTTGTGATTACAGATGAAGTAAAAGAAACCATTAGAGAATGCATTCCATTAGCACCACTTCATAACCCAGCAGCATTAACAGGAATAGAAGCATGTGAAAAAGTAATGCCAGGCAAGAAAAATGTAGCTGTATTTGATACAGCATTCCATCAAACCATTCCAGAAGAAAGATACATTTATCCAATTCCTTATGAATATTATGAAAAATATGGAATTCGAAAATATGGTTTCCATGGAACTTCTCATAGATATGTATCTGCAAGAGTAGCAGAACTAGTTGGAAAACCAGTAGAAAGTTTAAAAACCATTGTATGCCATTTAGGACAAGGAGCAAGTCTATGTGCCGTAGAAAATGGTAAATCGGTAGATACTTCTATGGGCTTTACACCACTTGCAGGAATTGCTATGGGAACAAGGAGTGGAGATTTAGATCCATCTATTGTCACTTTCTTAATGAAAAAAGAAAACTTATCAGCAGACGAAGTAGAAACTATTTTAAATAAAAAATCAGGACTACTTGGAATTTCAGGAATCTCTGCAGATAACCGTGATTTGCTAGAATCAATAGAGAAAAACGATGAAAATGCAAAAAGAGCAAGTATTGCCATGGAAACTTATTGCTACATTATCGCACAATATATTGCCAAATATGCAGTTGCTATGAATGGCGTAGATGTTATTGCTTTTGCAGGTGGAGTAGGTGAAAGAGGACCAGACGAAAGAAAAATGATTTGTGAGCATTTAGCATGGATGGGAGTAAAATTAGATTTAGAAGCAAATAAAGTAAAAGCAGAAGAGCAAGAAATTTCTAGTACAGATTCAAAAATAAAAGTATGGGTAGTACCAACCGAAGAAGAATTAATGATTGCAAGAGACACAAAAAACTTGGTAAAATAGAACAGGAGGGACGCCCCTTTTCGTTCCATTTTGGAACGCTAGGGACACCCCTTCGTTTTGTTTTTATCAAAAACTATTGTCTTTTTTTTCTATTTATGGATATAATAAAAAAGAGATAAAATTTTGAGGAGGAAATATGAAAATATTAGTCATTAACTGTGGAAGTTCATCTTTAAAATATCAATTAATTGATATGGAAAACGAAGAAGTTTTAGCCAAAGGAAATTATGAAAGAATTGGGCAAAATAATAGTTTTTTAACTCATAAAGTAAAAGGTCAAAAGTATGTATTGGAAAACCCGGTACCAAAGCATGAGCAGGCTTTAGAATTTATGTTAGAACAATTGTTACATAAAGAATATGGAGTGATTCACTCTTTAGACGAAATTCATGCGATTGGACATAGAGTGCCTCATGGAACCGACCTATTTGATAAATCTGTTTTAATTACAGACAAAGTCATTCAAGAAATTGCAAGCTGTGAAGAATTAGCACCAATTCATACACCACCCATTTTGAATGGAATTTATGCTTGTCAAAAAGTAATACCAAATAAACCAATGGTAGCGGTATTTGATACAGCATTCCATCAAACCATTCCAGAAGAAAGATATATTTATCCAATTCCTTATGAATATTATGAAAAATATAAAATGCGTAAATATGGTTTTCATGGAACTTCTCATCGCTATGTTTCAAACCGCTTAGCAGAGCTTATGAATAAAGATATAAAAGATTTAAAAACAGTAGTATGCCATTTAGGACAAGGAGCAAGTTTATGTGCAGTAGATGGCGGAATATCAGTAGATACTTCGATGGGAATGACACCAGTTTCTGGTATTATGATGTGTGCAAGATCCGGAGACCTAGACCCATCTATTGTTACCTTTTTAATGAAAAAAGAAAATTTGTCAGTAGATGAAATAGAAACTATTTTAAATAAAAAATCAGGTATACTTGGTATTTCAGGCGTAAGTCCTGATTTTCGAGACATTGAAAAAGCAACACAGGAGGGAAATAAACGAGCAATTTTAGCACAAAAAACTTATGCTTATAATGTAGCCCAATATATTGCTAAATTTGCTGTTTCTATGAATGGCATTGATGCCATAGCTTTTACTGCAGGTGTAGGAGAAAACCAAATTAGTATTCGAGAAGCAATTTGCCAGTATTTAACATGGATGGGAGTCGAAATCAATAGTAAAGCTAATCAAGTACAATCTGAAGAAAAAGAAATATCAAGTAAAAATTCAAAAGTAAAGGTATGGGTAATACCAACAAATGAAGAATTAGTAATTGCAAGAGATACGAAGGCCATTGTAGAAAGTTTATAAAAAAATTGAGATATCATAAAGAATGTTATAATAAGATGTTATTTTTATAGGTAAGAACTATATAAATAACATCTTATTTTATCTTTTTTATTTCTTATAAATTTCTTAACTCTCTTTTCTTTTTTTCCAAAAAATGTTATAATAAAAATTATCTAAATTATAAAAAGTTTATATAGTAAGAAAAAAATCCTTTAGAAAGGAAAATAGAAAATGGAAAAAGTGACGATTATTATACCTGTATATAATGTGGAAGAATACCTAGAAGAGTGTTTGCAAAGTGTGATAGCGCAAACGTATGCAAATTTAGAAATTATTTTAGTAGATGATGGTTCAACGGATTCTTCTGGCAAAATTTGTGATGCATATAAAAATAAGGATAACCGCATTAAAGTAATTCATCAAACAAATCAAGGGTTATCTGCTGCAAGAAATACAGCGTTAAAATTAACAACAGGAGAAATGATTCAATTTGTGGATAGTGACGATTTTATTGCTAAAAATATGATAGAAGAGTTAGTACATTTAATGAAAGAAAACCAAGCAGATATCGTTATTTCTTCTCATTATCTTTATGAAAATGGAAAAGTAATAGAACCAGAGTATTCTAATGATTTAGAAATATATGATGCAAGGCAAGCTATTGGTGAAATGGTTTTAGATAAAAAAATTAGATTTTATGCTTGGGATAAATTTTACAAAAGAAAATTGTGGCAAGAGATAGAATTTCCAGCGGGTAGAATTTTTGAAGATATTGCTACGATTCCAAAAGCCTTTGTAACAGCTAAGAAAGTAGTTTTTTATGATCATCCTTTTTATTACTATCGAAAACGTGAGGGTAGTATTACAATGAAAAGATCCAAAGAACAAAAATTAGAATATTTAAATTCTGTATTAGATATGAATCAATTTTTAAGAGAAAAAACGAAAGGAATAGAAGATTATTTAGATTATAATCTTGTCTATACTATGATTAACCTTTTTCATGCGGTAGGAAAATATGGCATTGAGGGATTAGAAAAAGAAGAAAAAGTGCAAAATTTATATGATACAGTCAAAAAATTACTTACAAATCAACATAAAATGCAATTTATCAACGAACATTGTTCTAATGCTAAAAGAACGCATTTATATTATTTATTAATAGATCCAAAAGAATATATTAAAAATGTGAAATATTTGCCTAGTGTTTATGAATAAATTTTGCTTATAACAAAGCATAATAAAAAGGAAATGAGGAGAAAAGTAATGGATAAAATTACGATTATCGTACCTGTTTATAATGTAGAAAAATATTTAGGAGAAGCAATTGAATCCGCAATACAACAAACATATCAAAATTTAGAAATTATTTTAATTGATGATGGATCGAAGGATTCTTCTGGACAAATTTGTGATAGTTATGCTAAGAAGGATAATAGAATAAAAGTATTTCATCAAGAAAACAAAGGGTTATCTGGAGCTAGAAACACAGGACTTAAAAATGCTACTGGAAAATATATTATGTTTTTAGATTCTGATGATAAGTTTACCTTAAACGCATGCCAAACGATGTATGATTTCATTGAAAAGACTCATGCAGATTATGCTATTGGTGATTATATCAATATGGATGAAGATGGAACTTTATGGGAAAATCCTGTTTTTAAGAAAAATATCTATCATGAATTTAAATTATCCATTAAAGATTATGAACAATCTTTTTATATTATGAATTCTGGCGTATGGAATAAAATATTTAGAAAATCATTTTTAGATTCTTTAGCCATTCAATTTGTAGAAAGAATTCCTGCAGAAGATGCGGTATTTACTACCTATTGTTTCATAAAGTCTAAAAATGTATATTATATTCCAGAAATAGTATATGAATATAGACAACGTTATAGTGATTCCATTTCCAATAGTTGTTCTAAAAAATATTTTGAAGGAATTAATAAAGCTTATCATATTATCTATGACAATTTTAAAGAAAATGATGAGATGGGATTTTATCGTTATTTTTATGCCAAAAGTATGAACTATATTCTCTATAAATTTATTGATTCTGATAAATTAACAAAAGAAGAAAGAATTGATGTACTAGAAGAAATGAAATGGTTTTATACCTTAAGTAATGAGTTAAAAATTCCAACTATTTTAAAATCTGTGCAATATATTATAGAAGCTATTACCAAAAAGGATTATGAACAAGTTTTAAAATATTGTGAAATATTAAACCAAGTGAGAAAAATGTTACCAAAAGAAATCAAAGAAAAAATGTCAAAACCAAATGCCAATACCTATAAACAAATAGAAGAAAACGCAATTAATACTGAAATTACAAGAAAAAAAGAAGAATTATTAAAAGTAATGGCAACAAGTGATATTAAAATATTGACGACGGAAGAATGTTTACAAGAATTAAAACAAGGAAAATCCATTGCACGTTTTGCAAATGGGGAATTAGACCTAATTATAGGAAAAGGATTAGAGTATCAAACACCAAATAAGGATTTAATACGTAGACTACAAGAAATACTACAAAGTGAACAAGATTTTTGCATGATAGGAATACCAGATGAAATTAATAAGTTTGAGAACTTAACAGAAGAAAGTGAAAACTTTTGGATTAATTATATGTACGAAACAAGGCCAATATGGTTACAATATTTGCATACCAATATGCAATATTGTACTTCAAGCTTAAGTAGACTTTATATTAGACGTAAAGACCATAGTAATTGTGGAAAATATTTTTCTATGATAAAAGATATTTGGAAAGGTAGAAATGTCTTGATTTGTGAAACAAGCGACACGAAAACAGGAATCGGAAATGATTTGTTAAACAAATGTAATTCGGTAAGAAGAATTATTTGTCCAAGAGAAAATACTTTTGATTATTATGACACAATTCTTACTAAACTAAGACAAGAACCAAAAAATACTATTATATTAACAGTATTAGGTCCAACGGCAACCATATTAGCTTATGATTTGGCAAAAGAAGGATATCAATCATTAGATATAGGACATTTAGATACTGAATATGAATTGTATCAGCAAGTTTCTAAAAAAGATAAAGCTAATCATAATAATGTAGATAATGAAGCAGACTATCAAAAACAAATCGATTTCATTATTGAAGAATAAAAAAGGCATTGGGCACATTTTTTTTCATTATCAAAATCAATTCTACTGAAAAAAATTTTTAATTTAATCGCAAAATTTACATAATTTCATAAAATATAATAAGAACACACAAAAGGAGGAAGAGTATATTTTATGAAATTAGAAGGTAAACGAGTTGGATTTGTACTAACTGGTTCTTTTTGTACGTTTCATTTAGTAAAAGAACAAATGAAAAATGTACTAAAAGAAGGGGCAGAGGTGTTACCTATTATGTCAGACCACAGTTATGAATTAGATACCAAATTTGGAAAAGCAAAAGAACATATTGAAGAAATAGAGAAAATGACAGGTCGCAATATTATCCATACAATTCAAGAAGCAGAACCAATAGGACCTAAGAACCTAACAGATATTTTAATGATTGCACCTTGCTCTGGAAACACTATTGCAAAACTTGCAAATGGCATAGTGGATAATGCTGCTACCATGGCAACGAAATCTCATCTTCGAAATGGAAATCCTGTTGTACTTGCTATTTCTACAAATGATGGACTATCTGGTTCAGCGGAAAATATAGGAAAACTTTTAAACAGAAACAATTATTTTTTTGTTCCGTTTAGACAAGACAACCCAATTACAAAACCACGTTCCTTAGTATTTGATAGCAATCTTATTGTAAAAACATTAGAAAGTGCATTAGATAGGGAGCAAATACAACCAATTTTATTATAGAAATATAGAATCATTTTTATTCAATAAAATAAACCGGCAATTAATAAATTGTCGGTTTATTAAGGTTCATTCTACATCAACCTCTTTGTTAAGAAACCAGCCTTTCATCATACCGCCTGCCTTGCCATCGTCTCTTAATGTAATGTGTGCTTGCATGACAAGAGCAAAATCAGTGAAAGACTCCCAATTAGAGCAATCCTCTGGATAGAAAAGTTTAATATTATCTATCTCATAGTTATTGCTTTTTGCCTGCTCTAAAAAAACATTAGACAAGGCAATAAGTGCAGTTTTGCGCCGCTCAGATAAAACTTCACTTTCTTTCCAAAATTTTTGATAAGAAATTAGTTCCTTTTCATTAAGTTTCATAGGTATCCTCCTATAAAAAGACTAAAACTTATTAGTAGCATAATTATTATAACAGGAAAATAAGATAAAATCAAGAAAATTTAGTTGAAATATAAAAAAACAAAAAACGAACATTTTTTTGAAAAAAGTATTGACAAAGAATAAATGTTCGTATATACTATATTTACAAAACAAAACAATGTTCGTAATAAATAGGAGGTATTTTTATGAGAATCATAAATAAAAAGAAATTTATAAAAATGGTAATGGTTGTACTAGGAGTTATTTTTGCTATTTGTTTCTATTTTAGTAATATTTCCTTTTCAAAAGGGGAAGTGAAAACAAAAAATATTTATGTATCTAGTGGGGATACTTTATGGAGCATTGCAATGCAAGAAAAAGAAAATAATAGCTATTATGAAGACAAAGATGTTCGAGATATTATTTACGAAATTAGAAAAATAAATGAATTAGATAATTATTCTTACTTAAAAGTAGGACAAGAGTTAATAGTGTATAGTTTATAACGATATATTTTCAAAAATACTAAAACAATAGAACTATGGAAAGAATGAATAACAATAAAAAAGAAAGACCTGAAAATAAAATATCAGTCTTTCTCTACTTAGGCTTTAAAATTTTTTATTGATTTAGAGGATTTCTTTCTACGGCATTTCGTACTTGTTCGTTTGCTACATGGGTATAAATTTCCGTGGTAGAAATACTAGCATGTCCCAATAATTCTTGTAAAGCTCTAATATCTACTTCACCATATTGGTACATTAAAGTAGCAGCCGTATGCCTTAATTTGTGGGTAGAATATTTAGTAGTATCTAATCCTGCTTTTCTTAATTCTTTTTCTACGGTGTATTGCACGGTTCTTCTTGCGATTCTTTCTCGTCTTTCACTTAAAAATAAGGCATCTTTTGACTTACTATCAATTCCTTCTTTAGGACGTACTGCTAAATAAGATTTTATGGCTTCCATACATACTTTATTTAAGTAAATCGTTCTTTCTTTGTTTCCTTTTCCGATTACCGTCATTTTGTAATCATCAAAATGAATATCTTTGATGTTAATCCCAACTAATTCCGATAGACGCATACCACAATTTAAAAATAAAGTAAGAATGGCAAAATCTCTTTCTTTATTACGATAATCTTCCTGCATACTGGCATTCAAAAGTTTTTTACTATCCTCTAAGGTTAAATATTTTGGCATTCTTTTATCTAACTTAGGTGTTTCTAAATTTTGTGCTGGATTTACTTCAATTATTTTTGCCTTTACTGCTAAGTATTTAAAGAAAATACGAATAGTGGAAATTTTTCTTGCACGGGTAGATGCTTTACTTTTTTGTTCTACTGCTAAAAAAGAAATAAAGGAGTGAATGTCTTCCAAAGTAATTCTTTTTAAAGTATCTACATCAAAATCATCAATGCGAATATTAGCAAAATCAGTTTCCTTTGTTAAGTTAAAATGAATTTTCATATATTTTAAAAACATAGCTAGGTCATAATTATATTCCTTTACAGAATTAGGGGATTTATTTAAAATAGTAATAGAATAGTCTAAAAAAGAATTTAAAAATTCTGGATTATCTTCACGGTTTATCATTGCTTTCACACTCCATTTTTCTTGCTTATTGCTATTATATAGCAAGCTAAGCAAAAAGAAAAGAATTTTTTACTAAATAATACTTTTAAAATCTATAAATTCTCTAGACATAATTAAAATAGTATTATAAAATAATTTTAATGAGGGAAAGAAGATTCTTAAAAATACACGCATATTTTATAATAATGGAGGTTTTAAAATGTCAAATATAAATAAAGATGAATTCAAAAATGAAACAGATAAATTTATTGATTTATATAAAGAATTAGAGTATTTAATAAAACAAGAATGTAATAAAATTGGAATTGAAGCTAAAGAAACAGATAGTTTAAATTACTTAATAAATAAATTAAGTAAAAAGAATAATTTAATAAAAAAACATAAAGAAGATTTAAACTTTATAAGAAAAGTTAGAAATATAAATTGGCACGAAAAGGATAAAGAATATAGATATGTAGCATGTCCTAGTCCAACCACAACGAATACTCTTCAAAATATTATTAATGAAATTAAGAATCCACCTTTTGTTGTAAATAGTAAAATGATGATAAAGAAAAAAGATATATTTTATAAAACGATAAATAGCAGCATTTTTGAAACTATCAAAACTATGTCTGAAAAATTATATACTCACGTACCAATTTTTGATGGTGATAATTTAGTAGGAATATTTAGTGAAAATACCTTATTAGATATTGTTAGATTAAATAAAAGAATGATTCTTGATGAAAACACAAATTTTTCAACCATACGAGATGCCCTAAAAATTGAAAACCATTCTATGGAGACTTTTATATTTATTTCTAAAAATAAAAATATATATGATGTAGAAAATTTATTCAAAAATTATTTTTCTATGCATAAAAGAATAGGATGTGTTTTTGTCACTGCTAATGGTAAAAAAGAAGAAAATATTTTAGGAATGCTTACTGCTTGGGATGTATTAGGACAATAAAATAAGGAAGAAGAAATATAAAAATAGCAATTTTATATAAGAGAAAATTGATAAAAAATGCGTATTTAAAGGAGAAAAAGTAATGAATGAAGTTGCTAATACTAAAAAAAAATTAGAACCACTTTTTGTTAATTTAAAAGATCTATTAAGTCTTGAAAAAAGATATTTTATTCCAAGTTATCAACGACCATATGATTGGGAAGAACAAAATATATTAAAATTAATAGAAAGCTTAAACATGTTAAATGATGAAAAAGACTTTATATTTTTAGGAAATATGGAGTTTAGAGAAGAAGGAACAATACATCAAATAATCGATGGTCAACAAAGAATAACAACACTTTTAATATTATTAAACTATTTAAATCCTACTAAGTATTCGAACAATGTAATTAAAAATATGTTAAAAATAAAGATTCAAAGCAATGATACAAATGAAAAAACAAAAGATGAACAATATAAATTTATTAATTTCTTAAATAACAAAGATTATACAGAGGAAGAATTAAAAGAATTAAATGGACATTCAAATGCAAGTTTAAAAAGAAAAAAAATATCTAATTTTAGAAATAATAATGTATATAAATTAAATTACTACTATATGAAAGATGCTTTAAATAAAGCTAACATTATATCTGAAAAATCTAAACAAGAATTTGCAGAAAATATCTTAAATAATGTTTATATTGTAGCGATATATATAAATAATGAAATTAAAGAAAGTGAAGCTATAAGTATTTTCGATACCATTAACACAACCGGGAAACCTTTAGAAACAAGAGATATTTTTAAAATAAAAATGTACGAGTATAGTAAATCTAAAAACGAAGCAAATCAAGATGAAATAATTAAAAAAATTAATATGTTATATAATAATATACAATCCCAAAATGAAAAAATTATTGAAGCAGAAAAAAATATCAAAGAAAATGAAATAAATGGAAAATCGGAATTTAGTGAAATTAATATAATATCAGAAACATTTTCATTTGAAGATATTTTAAAGATATATAAATTTATTCTAATAGCTAGAGTAGTAAATAAAAAAGACAATGCTGAAATAGCAAATTATAAAAGTGAGTTATTTAGCATGTCAATTGATAATTTTTATGACAAATTATTTTTACGTATATTAAATAATAGTGCTAAAAAACAGTTTGAAGGTTTTGAAAATGAAAAAATTAATGTACAAGATTTGTATGATATATATGAAGCATATGTAAATTTATCAAATATTATATTAAATGCCAAATATATAAATTCAGAAACATATTTCGCATATAAGATGTTAAAGCAATATACAAGATATTCATGGACCTATAATTTCTTACCAATATTATTTTTATGGAGATTTAAAAGAATAGATAGTGAATTTAGTAATTTTGTAATAAATATTAGTAAATTACTTGAATATTTTTCTATCACTCAAGAAAAGGTAATAAACGAAGCAAAAACTTTCATAAATAACATTATAATTAAAATTGTAAATATGTCTTCAAGTGCAAAAGAAATAAACCAAGAAATAGAAGAAAGATTAAAAAAATGTAGTAAAGAAAAATTAATTGAGAAGCTTGAAGGTGAAATAGCAAAAATATGGATAAATAAAGAGATTTCTTGTTTAATAATAGCAAAAGATGCTGAAAGTAAAAAAAGTAAAAATGAAGACATGTCTGAAGATGAATTACTGCAAAGATATCAAACATTATTTACAAGAAAGTTTGATATCGAACATATTTGTGCAATAGATAATGATGACAAAAGATTTAAAGACAATAAAGATTATTTAGGAAATTTAATGCTTCTTGAATATTCAATAAATAGAAATATTAAAAATAATAATATAGAGAAAAAATTAGAAAAATATAAAAATTCTAAATTTAAAGTTGTAAAAAATGAGGTTAACTGTATTCAAAAAAATGGAGTTGATCAATATTATAATAGCTTTAAAAAAAGACAAAATGAAAAAGTGAATATTGTAAAAAATTATATTTTAAAAATTTAAAAAAATGAAAATTATAAAATACATATTTTAAATATAGAGATATAATAAGGAGTAAAAATTATGTTAAATGCAGTAAAAAGAGTCTTAATCGTTGCAGTAGGAATTATTTTACAATTTGGATTTGCTATTGTAATAAGATTATTTTTTTATAAATATCTTGGAATTATTACATTATTTTATAGCATAGTAAGTATTTTAATTGTTCTTGGAATATTAAAAGAAAGTACAAGACTTTCAAATGACTTGCCATGGGTAATATTGATTTTAATATTTCCAATATTCGGAACAATTTTATTGATTACCTTAGGAAAAAATTATTCTAAAAGCAAGTTATTAAAAAATATATTTGAATATGAAAAAAAATATAATCAATATTTAGTGCAAGATGAAAAAATAAAAAAAGAGATAGAAGATAAAAAGCTAGATAATATTAGGTATCTAATCAATAGAACAAATTATTTTGTAAGTACTAATAATGAAATTACTTATTATAATTTTGGAGAAAAATTTTATCCTGAATTATTAAAAGAATTAAAAAAAGCTGAAAAATTTATATTTATGGAATATTTTATCATTAACGAAGGCATCATGTGGAATGGTATTTTAGACATATTAAAAGAAAAAGCAGCAAAGGGTGTAGATGTTAGAATATTATATGATGATATGGGAAGTATTGCAATGCTTTCAACAAGCTATTCAAAACAACTCGCTCAATATGGCATAAAATGTATTACATTTAATAAATTAAGTCCTTTTAGAGGAATATTTATGAATAATAGAGATCATAGAAAAATTACAGTAATAGATGGAAAAGTGGCTTTTTCTGGTGGAGTTAACTTAAGTGATGAATATATTAATGTAAATAGTAAATTAGGAATATGGAAAGACAATGGAATTAAAATTGTTGGAGATGCTATTTGGAATTTAACAGTTATGTTTTTAACTTTATGGAATGCTAATATAAAAGAAGATCAAGATATTACAAAATTCAAATATAATTTTAATAAGAGCGATAAAAACAATGGTTATGTTATTCCATATGGAGTTGCACCACTCCATAAAGATTTAATTGGAGAAGATGTTTACATTAATATGATTAATAGTGCAAAAAATTATTTATACATCATGACACCATATTTAATTATCGATACGGATATGGTTAATTCACTTTGTAGAGCAGCTAAAAGAGGAGTGGATGTAAGAATCCTTGTACCTGGTATTCCAGATAAAAAAATAGTTTATACGCAAACAACTTCATTCTTTAAAGTACTACATGATAACGGAGTAAAAATCTATAAATATACAAATGGATTTGTTCATTCAAAAGTATTTTTATCAGATGATATTAGAGCAGTAGTAGGAACAATAAATATGGATTATAGAAGTTTATATCTTCATTTTGAGAATGGAATATATATGGAAAATGTAAATGAAATAAATAAAATATATGAAGATTTTGAAACTACATTTCAAGATAGTCAAAAATTGAATGATATAGATGTTAAAGTAAGATTTATAAAATCTTTATGGCAAGCTATATTAAGATTACTTGCACCATTATTTTAGAAGGCAATATTGATAGATTATGCAAAAGGTGTAAAATTTTTTCAATCTTATTTTTTTGATCTCTATGCCGAGTTGCACAAAAGTTTTATAATACAAACTACTATATAGGTTAAATTTAATCATTTAAGTAAATAAAAATTATATATGTTTTAAAAATATGTATAATTTTTTTGATTTTTTATACATATTTATTCAAAATGTATAAAATTTTAGTGTACAGGAATTTTTAGAACAATTATTGACAATTCACATATTTTATGCTAATATGAATATAATAATTAAGAACATCATTGTTTTTAA
>CANQTK010000035.1 GCA_947626735.1 uncultured Clostridia bacterium | reverse complement strand
GTGATACATTAAGCTGACCAATACTAATAAATCGAGGGCTTAACCACGAAAAAAATGGTAAAAAGCAGAGATAAAAATAAAACCGAAACAAAAAAGGTAAGAAGGTAATAAAAGTTTATCTTAAGAAAAACTTTTTTCTATGTATTTTTGAGTGTGCTTCAAATAAAAAATATAGTATAAATCTTCAAAAAAAGGAAAAAATATCTTTACAAAGAAGAGAAGATATGTTATATTAATAAAAGTTATTTGAGAAGTACATACACATTTCTGGTGATGATGACCTAAAGGGAAATACCTGTTCCCATCCCGAACACAGAAGTCAAGCCTTTAGGTGCCGAAGATATTTGCGAGTTACCTTGCTGAGAAAATAGGTTGTCGCCAGTTTTATATATTCCCTTTTAGCTCAGTTGGTAGAGCGCTCGGCTGTAAAGCAAATCGAAAGATTTACTCTCAAGATTAAAGTTAGCAGCTCTGTAAGGAAACTTATAGATGAAAAAGGTGGCTAAGTCGGTGAAACTCGTAAGTAATGAAAATTACACGACAATACCGAGCAAGGCGAAAGCTATGTGTAGAGACTTTACACCACCTACCTAAGTCGAAAGATATGGTAAAGAGAAAGTCCAGACTACAAATTATGAAATATCATAATGTTAGCGAAAGTTAATGTAGTGCAGTAACCGATAGGTCGTTGGTTCGAGTCCAACAAGGGGAGCCATAAAGAATAACAGATTTGCTTCAAGCTTATCTGTTATTTTTTTGTTTGTTCTCTATTTTTTCTTATTCCCTAGTCTTTTTACTTATATAATAGTGTAATTTTTCTATCATTAATTTCAATAAGTCTCTCGTCTTTTAAATGTTTTAATTCTCTAAACATAGCAGATCTATTAACAGCAATATAATCTGCTAAATCTTTGAAGGTAAAGGGCAAGTAAATATTTTTTAAACGACTTTTTTTATGTTGTATCTCGAAATATTCCAATAATTTTTCTCGAATTTGTTTTTTTTCTAAAATTCTTATTCTTTCATTTTTTTCCTTAAATTTAGTATTAATGATATCAAACAAATTTCTAAAAAAAGTATTAAAATAAGAGTATTTCAAGTTCATAGGATTAAGCAATTTCTCATAATCGATTACTAATACTTGTGTATCTCTTTTTGAAATTATTTGATAATTTTCATTATTTGTTGATGAAATATTGCTACCAAATACACCATCGTGAAATAATTCTTCAATGATAATCTCATTACCATTATAATCTATATTGATAATTTGAGCATGACCTTCTAAAATAATACCAATAATATTTTCATTTTTTATAGTAGGTAAAATTTCTTGATTTTTATTAAAATGATAAATATGCACACCTAATAAATCATATAGTTTATTTAATTGAATCCTTGATAAACCAGTAAAAGGACTATTCATGATAATCACCCCAAATCATTGTAACATTTTTTATAAAAAGGTGCAAGTGCAACTTCTTATTTATATATATTATTGGTAGAATAATTTTAAAATAAAATGTTTAGGAGGAGCAAAAAATGAAAATCATAAAAAGAGATGGACATATCGTAGAATATGATGCAGAAAAAATTAGAATAGCAATCGGAAAAGCAAATAATGAAGTAAAAGGGAAAGAAAAAGCATCAAAAGAAGAAATAGAAGAAATAATTAAATATATAGAAGAATTAAACAAAAAAAGAATTTTAGTTGAAGATATACAAGACATCATAGAAGAGAAATTAATGCAATTTGATAAATATCAGTTAGCAAAAAAGTATATTACATATAGATATACAAGAGAATTAGTAAGAAAAGCCAATACGACAGACCAGACAATTAAAGAATTAATAGAGGGAGAAAATGAGTACTGGAATAATGAAAATTCTAATAAAAATGCACAAGTAGTTACTACGCAAAGAGATTATTTAGCAGGAATTACAAGTACAGATATCACTAGAAGATTTCTACTTCCAGAAGATATCGTAAAAGCACATGATGAAGGAATTATACATTTTCATGATGCAGATTATTTTGCTCAAAATGCTTTGCATAATTGTGAACTAATTAATTTAGAAGATATGCTACAAAATGGAACAAATATTAATGGAGTAATGATAGAAAAGCCACATCGCTTTATTACAGCAGCAACTATTGCTACTCAAATTATACTTGCTGTTACATCCTCAAGTTATGGAGGTGCAACCGTATCTCTTTCCCATTTGGCTCCATTTGTAAGAGATAGTTATAATCAATACTATGCAAAATATAAAACGAGAAATTTAAAAGAAGAAGATTGCAAAAAATTTGCAATGGAAGATACAAAAAAAGAAGTAAAAGATGGTGTTCAAACTTTTAATTATCAAGTTAATTCTATGACAAATACCAATGGACAAGCACCATTCTTATCAGTATGTATGTATTTAGGAGAAACAGAAGAATATAAAGATGAACTTGCTATGATAATCGAAGAATTTTTAAAACAAAGAATATTAGGTTTTAAAAATAAAAAAGGTGTATATATCACTCCAGCGTTTCCAAAACTTTTATATATTCTAGAAGAAGATAACATCCATAAAGATAGTAAATATTGGTATTTAACAGAACTTGCAGCAAAATGTACGGCAAAAAGAATGGTTCCAGACTATATTTCTGAAAAAATAATGTTAGAATTAAAGAAAAATGAACAAGGAGATGGAGATTGCTATCCATGTATGGGATGTCGTTCATTCCTAACGCCAGATAGAACAATGAGTATAGGCAATATCGCAAAAGCTAAAAACTATGTTGAAGGAAAAGGAAAATACTATGGTAGATTTAATCAAGGTGTTGTTACTATAAATTTACCAGATGTTGCTCTTTCATCAGATAAAGATATCGATAAATTCTGGAAAATATTTGACGAAAGACTTGAACTTTGTCATAAAGCATTACAAATAAGGCATAAAAGATTAAGCAATGCAACAAGTGATGTAGCACCTATTTTATGGCAATATGGGGCATTAGCAAGACTAGAAGAAGGAGAATCTATTCACGAGTTATTGCATCATGGATATTCTACTATTTCATTAGGTTATGCTGGTTTATATGAATGCGTCAAATATATGACAGGACATTCCCATACGGATAATGGAGAAGGAAAAGAATTAGGTTTACAAATAATGCAACACCTAAATGATGCAGCAAAAAAATGGAAAGAGGAAGAAGATATAGATTATTCAGTATATGGTACACCAATTGAATCTACTACTTATAAATTTGCAAAATGTTTAAGAGAGAGATTTGGAATCGTAAAAGGAATCACAGATAGAGACTATATCACGAACTCTTATCATGTACCAGTATTTGAAGGAATTGATGCATTTTCAAAATTAGCGTTAGAAAGTGAATTCCAAAAATTAAGTCCAGGAGGAGCAATATCCTATATAGAAACACCTAATTTACAAAATAATGTGGATGCAATTATTGAAGTAATCCAATTTATTTATGATAACATTATGTATGCTGAAATAAATACGAAATCTGATTATTGTCAAAAATGTGGATTTGATGGAGAAATTTTAATCGATGAAAATATGGAATGGTATTGTCCTAACTGTGGAAATAGAGATCACAATACATTAAATGTAGCAAGAAGAACGTGTGGATATATAGGTACTAATTTCTGGAACAAAGGAAGAACACAGGAAATTAAAGAAAGGGTATTGCATTTAGACAATAAGGTGGCTAAAGAAGAATGAGATATAATTTAATTAGAGAAATGGATATATCAAATGGACCGGGAGTAAGAGTTTCAATATTTATGCAAGGATGCAGTTTTCATTGTAAAAATTGTTTTAATCCTGAAACATGGGACTTTGAAGGTGGAAAAGAATTTAATGAGGATACGATTGATAAAGTCTTAAAGTTATGTGATAAAAAACATATCAAAGGACTATCCATTTTAGGTGGAGAGCCTATGCATCCTAATAATATTGAAGCCACCACTAAACTTGCAAAAGCATTTAAAGAAAAATATCCCAATAAAAGTTTATGGGTATGGTCTGGTTTTAAATTTGATGAAGATTTAAAAGGAAAAGAAGTTCTAAACTATATTGATGTATTAGTGGATGGAACCTATCAAGATGAATTACATGATTTTACTTTAAAATGGAAAGGTTCCTCTAATCAAAGAGTGATAGATGTACAAAAAAGTTTAAAAAATAATGAAATTTATCTATTAGATTAATATAAAAGGATAAACTATAATAGAAATATATTAAGTGATGCTTAGAAAACTTTGCAAGCTTTAAGTTGTTTGAAAAACCTAGAATCTTAAGTGCTTCTAGGTTTTTCAAGAAAGAATGGAGAGAAAAATATGTATGTAGATGTAAAAAAAGTAAAAATTCAAGTAACAGTACCTATTGAAAATGTAGAAGAAATTAGAAATGCGATATGTGAAGAAGGCGCCGGAGTTATGGGACAATATACGTATTGTAGTATAGCAACAAAATGTATAGGTACATTTAAGGGTTCTGAAGAGACACATCCATTTATTGGTGAAAAAAACAAACTGGAAATGGTAAATGAGGAAAAATTGGATGTTATATGTGATATTACGATGGCAAAAAAAGTATTAAAAAAACTAAGAGAAATTCATCCGTATGAAGAGCCAGGAATTAGTATTATACCAATTATAGAAGAAAGTGATTTACCCTAAATAATTTCTTTGACAAGAATAGCCAGATGTAGTATAATAAAAAAGTAAATTGCAATCATGATTGTAAATGGAGTGGTATCGAAGTGGTCATAACGAGCTACACTGGAACTGTAGTAGTCGGTTTTCCCGGCCCGTGGGTTCGAATCCCACCCACTCCGCCACTAACAATATGCGTATTTCATCATAGGGAATAGGCATTATTTTTTATTAAAAATAAAATAAGAAAAATAAATAAAGGAAAAAATAATGGAACCAAAGTTAGAGGATATTGTTACACCATTGTTAGAGTGGTATCAAAAATATAAAAGAGCATTACCATGGAGAGAAGATAAAAATCCTTATCATGTATGGTTATCGGAAATTATGTTGCAACAAACAAGAATAGAAGCGGTAAAAGAATATTATACTAGGTTTTTAAAGGAATTACCTACGTTGCAAGATTTAGCAAAAGTAAAAGAAGAAAAATTATTAAAGTTATGGGAAGGGTTAGGGTATTATAATCGTGCAAGAAACTTAAAAAAAGCAGCAGAAATGATGGTACAAGAATACCAAGGAAAAATGCCCAATACTTACGAAAAAATAATTACCTTGCCGGGAATTGGAGAATATACAGCAGGAGCTATTAGCTCTATTTGTTTTCACGAAAAAGTATTAGCTGTTGATGGTAATGTTATGCGTGTGATTTCCAGAATATTAGCAAGTAAAAAAAATATTTTACTGACAACCACAAAACAAGAAATAGAACAAAAACTAAAAAACATTATTCCAGAAGAAGCAGGAGATTTTAATGAAGCGTTAATGGAATTAGGAGAGACAATTTGTCTTCCTAACGGAGTTCCATTATGTGAGAAATGTCCTTTAAAAGCATATTGCAAAGCCAATCATCAACATTTAACAAAAGAAATACCAGTAAGAGAAAAGAAAATAAAACGAAAAAAAGAAAATAGAACTGTTTTGCTATTAGAGAAAGAACATGAAATTGCTATTAGCAAAAGAAAAAAAACAGGTTTATTAGCAGGAATGTATGAATTCCCCAATAAAGAGGGAAAACTAACTAAAAAGCAAATAGAAGAATTATTGAAAAGCTGGAATTTAGAAATAGAAAGTTTGAAGAAGATAGGGGAAGCGGTGCATCTTTTTTCGCATCTTGAATGGCATATGGTAGCATATCAAATTAAAGTAAAACAAAAGAATACAACTTTTCATTGGATTACCAAAAAACAATTAAAAGAAGATTTTGCCCTTCCAAGTGCTTTTGCAAAATGGAAACAACTTTACTTACAAGAAAATTAAAATATTAAAAAAGATATCATAAAAATAAATAGAAAAATAGATACATAAGGTTTATAGGTAAAACCAATAAAAAACCTAAATAAAACAAACAAGGCAATAGAAAGAAAAGAACAAAAAACACAATCAGTTCATTTTCAATGATATCAAGCCTTGAGGGAGGAAGAAAAATGGAAAAAGCAAAAGTTTATTTTACAAAAGAGATAACAAACGAAAGTCTCATTAAAATCTACGAAAGCGTAGGCAAAGAATTAACAGGAAAAGTAGCTGTTAAAATCTCAACAGGAGAACCAGGAGGGCATAATTTTTTAAATCCAAATTTAATCAAAGATTTAGTGCAAAAATTACAAGGAACAATTGTAGAATGTAACACAGCTTATGAAGGAAGAAGAAATACTACAGAAGAACATTGGAAGGCCATTAAGGAACATGGTTTCATGGATATTGCTAAGGTGGATATTATGGATGAAGATGGTGATATGGCAATTCCTGTTAGAAATGGTTTGCATCTCAAAGAAAACTATGTAGGAGCACATCTTGCAAATTATGATTCTATGTTAATGTTATCTCACTTTAAAGGACATGCTATGGGAGGCTTTGGAGGAGCATTAAAGAATATGTCAATTGGAGTTAGTTCTTCTCATGGAAAAACATGGATTCATACCGCAGGAAAAACAAGAAATCCAAATGAACTATGGGCAAATTTACCAGAGCAAGATCATTTCTTAGAATCTATGGCAGAGGCAGATGAATCGGTAATTGACTATATGAAAGGGAATATTGTATATATTAATGTAATAAACAATCTTTCCATTGATTGCGATTGTGATAGTAACCCAGAAGCACCTTGCATGAAAGATATTGGAATAACAGCTTCTTTAGACCCAGTAGCTATTGATAAAGCAAGTTTAGATTTAGTTTACCAAGCAGAAGACGAAGGAAAACAAAGACTAATTCATAGAATCGAAGAAAAACATGGCATTCATACAATAGAACATGCAGAGAAATTAGGAATTGGTACTACCAATTATGAACTAATACCAATCAATTAAGCAAGAGAGCAAGAGGGACGCCCCTTTTTGTTCCATTTTGGAACGGTAGGGACACCCCTTTTTGTATCATAGAGGAGAAAAAATGGAAAATCAATTTTCTAGAACAGAATTACTAATAGGAGCCGAAAAATTAAAAAAATTAAACCAAGCAAAAGTAGCTATTTTTGGCATAGGAGGAGTTGGCTCTTTTGTAGTAGAAGGTTTAGTAAGAGCAGGTGTGCAAAATTTTGTCTTAGTGGATCATGATAAAGTAGAAATCACAAATTTAAATAGGCAAATCATAGCAACAACCAAGACAATAGGAAAAAATAAAGTAGAAGTTGCTAAAGAAAGAATATTAGAAATCAATCCTAATGCACAAGTAACAATTTATCAAGAATTTTTTATGCCAGAAACACAGGGCATAGTAGATAAAAGTATAGATTATATTGTAGATGCTATGGATACCGTAACCGCAAAAATTGAATTAATCATAAGGGCAAAAAAATTAAACATTCCTATTATTTCTAGCATGGGAACTGGTAATAAACTAGATCCAACAAGATTTGAAGTAACCGATATTACAAAAACGAGTGTGTGTCCTCTGGCCAAAGTAATGAGGAAAGAACTAAGAGCAAGAGAAATCAATAGTTTAAAAGTAGTATATTCAAAGGAAGAACCAATCCAAATAAAAATTGGCTTACCAGAAACAAAAAAAAGGCAAATTCCAGGGAGTATTTCTTTTGTACCATCGGTAGCAGGACTTATCATAGCAGGAGAAGTCATAAAAGATTTGATACAAATATAAAAAATACTAAAAAGAATTGCTAAAAAAATATATTAGTGATATACTAAACATGAAAAGATAGGAAAAAGGTATCACTATAAAATAAAACATAGTAATACCACAAATTACAAAGGAGGAAATAAAAAAATGTCAGTAAAATTTGTGTTAAACGAAACATCTTATTTTGGCAAAGGAGCAAGGGAAGAACTTGCAGGAGAAATTCAAAAAAGAGGATTTACAAAAGTATTGTTGGTAAGTGATGAAGCACTTGTAGAAGCAGGTGTAACAGCAAAAATTGAGGAGATATTAAAAAAGGCAAAAATCAAATATAAATTATATTCAAAAATAAAACCAAATCCAACGATTAAAAATGTAACAGATGGCGTAAAAGCTTGTAAACTTGCAAAAGCAGATGTTATTGTGGCTGTGGGTGGAGGTTCTAGTATCGATACAGCAAAAGGAATTTCTATTGTTATGACAAACCCAGATAGAGCCGATATTAAATCTTTAAATGGAGTATCCAATACGGTTAATAAAGGAATGCCAATCATTGCTTTACCTACTACAGCAGGAACAGCAGCAGAAGTTACCATTAATTATGTTATTACCGATGAAGATGCTAAAATTAAAATGGTGTGTGTAGACCCAAATGATATTCCTATTTTATCTATTGTTGATTCTGAACTAATGGCTTCTATGCCAAAAAGTTTAGCAGCAGCTACAGGAATGGATGCGTTAACTCATGCAGTAGAAGGATATATTACCAAAGCACATAATGAAATGTCAGATATGTTCCACATGAAGGCAATTCAAATGATTTTTAAATATTTACCAGCAGCTGTTAATGAAAAAAATGAAGAAGCAATTGAAATGATGGGAATGGCACAATATATTGCAGGAATGGGATTTTCTAACGTAGGACTTGGCATTGTTCACTCTATGGCACATCAATTAGGTGCTGTTTACGATACGCCACATGGAATTGCCAATGCTATGTTATTACCAATTGTCATGAGATTTAATGGAGAAGTATGTGCAAACAGATTTAGAGAAATTCTTGTTAATATTGGTAGACCAGATGCCGCTCATTTAAATGATCAAGATGTCATCAATACTTTTGTATGGATGTTATCAGAACTTAGCAAAGCAGTAGGAATTACACAAACCATAAAAGATTATGGAGCAAAAGAAGAAGATTTTGAAATGCTTGCTGAAAAAGCCATGAATGACCCATGTAAACCAGGAAACCCAAGAGAAGTAAGTAAAGAAGAATTTATTGAATTATATAGAAGAGCTATGTAAACAAAAAAACAACGGTTGAATTTCAACCGTTGTTTTTTAGAAGTTATGAGTTCATAAGTTCATGGAAGAACTCTTCTAAGAAGGTACCTTCATAGATATGTTTGTCGGCCTCATAAAAAACTTCCCAAACTGTTTTAGCACCTTTTTGGATAATCTGTTGCACTTGCTTATTGCTTACCATTTCATAGGTGGCATTAGCAATAGTGCACCTTTCCTCGTCAGAGTAAAACATTGCCTGTAAATCGCAATCAAGCTTATCACAAAGGTAAGCAAACTGCGCTTCAGTAGTTTTTCTGGCTTCAAACTCATCAAAGAGGCTAATAAGGTATTTTCCTTGTTTCAAATCTTTGTAGATAGAAACAATTGCTTCTCTTTCTTTCTCTAGCTTTTCTTCAGGAGTAATGCCTTCATAAGGAGTAATATCTCCAATGAGAGTTTCTCCTTCTTCATGAAGAGAAAGTAGACTAATAACATGTTCAATATTGACATTTAAGTCAAACTCTGAATACAAAGCCCAAGCAAGTGCTTGCGCACTCGAAATGTGGTCTGCTATAGATTCTCTTCTTCCTGTTACATTCCATTTAATCCAACCTTTCCGTTCGGTTTCTTTTAAGATAGAGTGGCGTACATAAAACTCCATAACATGGGATAATTTTTCAAGTTCCATTTCCTTTTTCCTCCTAAAATTTTTTATTGTTTTGAAGTCTAGCTTAAAGTGTCAAGAGGACTTCACTATATAATTAACAAAAAGAGTATATCACAAAATTATGTAAATGTCTAGATACTTGTTGAAATTTCTAACAAAAAAATTACAAAAAATTCTCACTTATAAAAATTGAAAAATAACAAATGCTATAATTATAGTATTTCAAAAGGAGGATTTTTTATCATGGAAAATTTTGACGAAGAAAACAAAAAAGATAGACAAATTGATAATTTGATTAACTTAGTGGAAAATCATACAAGAACAGAACGACATTTAGAGCAATATTCTCATATTGGAAATCAAGATAATAAAGAGCATGCACGTGAAATTCAAGAAATTCGTGAAGAACAAATAGACGATTTAAGAGACAAATTAAATGGAAATGCCGATATTCAAACAAGGGAAGAACAAATTGAAAATTTAGAGAAAAAGTATGAAAGTACACAAGAATATATGGAAAACAACAAATACGAAATGAGTGAAGAAATGCTTGCTAATTTACAAGCAAAACAAGAAAAAAGAAGAATCCAACTAGAAAACTTGAAAGACTATTAAGAAAAAGTAGCAATTAAGGACAACCCTTAATTGCTACTTTTGTCTCAGTTTGGGTCAGTCCTCAATTGCGACATTTAAAACAATTTGGGTAGAGTTATAACACAATTTCTAGTCCACAATTCTTGCTATTTCCTTCAAATAAAACAGTATTTTGTTTAGATAAACAAATCGTAATACTAGCATCAATACTTTCAAAAATTTCTCGATTCATACTGCCAGCTCGTGGAGCCTTTAAAGAAAAAGAATTTTTAGTATCACTATAAATATGCAAACGCATATCTTTTTGTTTTAGAACAACGTTAAAATTTTGAGAAGAAGTTCTAAAATTAGCAATTTTGCTACCATTATAAGTAGAAAAACGATATTCTTTTCCCTCTAAAATAAGTGAACAGATAAAGCCAGTAAAAGAAAAGAGGAAAATAGGAATAGTAGCTACTGATAAAAAGAAACTACAATCTGAATTTTCAAAATTATTTGCTTGTGCCCAAACATAAGAAGTAGGAAAAGAACTTCCCCAATCTTTTTCGATATAACCAATTCCATTTTTAAAATGATAAGACTCTTCATTTACAATAAGTAAACCATTTACCTCATGTTTCATACTTAAAATAGCATGGTTGCATTCCATAAAAGGAAGATAGGAGAAAGGTCCCATAATATTTGGCATAAGAAAGCTCTTATTTATTTTTTTATGATTACTATAAAATAGCTCACCTTGTATTTTAATATCTGTATCTTGCAAATCTATTTTTATTTCATTCAAAGAAAAAAAGTTATTTCCAATACGAATAAAGAAAGGTTCATAAGAAAAAGAAAACTTATTAAATGGATAAGAAATATAGTAGGAAGAAAAATTAGTAATGACTTGAATAAAAGCAGACTTTTTGCCTTCTTCAATATGAATACCCGGAATAAAAGAAATGCTTTTATTTTGAATAGTATGCTTAAAATACCAACCTTCAAAATAAGATTTGGCATATTTTGTTTTCTTTTCTCCTTGAAACACTTCTGGATTTTGTAATAAATAAAAAGAATTCATATTAGTATCACCTACTATTAGTATGAACCAAAAATTTTAAAATATTGCAATTAACATAGCCTTATGATAAAATTAAACAAAAAAGTGAAAGTATTAGGAGATAATGAAAATGAAAATAATAGTAGCAAGCAGTAATCCAGGGAAAATAGAAGGAGCAAAATTAGCTTTTGGAGAATATTTTAAAGAATTTGAAATAGAAGGAATTAAGGCAAGTAGCGATGTTCCAGAAGAACCAGTAAATAACGAAATTTATGAGGGAGCTAGCAACCGAGTAAAAAACGTAAGAAGAATAGCAAAAGAGCAAGGAAAAGAAGCAGATTTTTATGTGGCAGTGGAATCTGGCATTACGAATCAATTAGGAGAATGGACGATTATTAATATTGCTGTAATAGAAGATAAAAATGGCTTTAAAAGTTGGGGAACAAGCTGTGGATTTCCAGTACCAGAAAAGTATGTAAAAGAAATTATAGAAACAGATTTAGGAAAAGTAATGGATAGAATTTTTAACGAAACAGAATTACGAGCAGGAAAAGGTGGTATTAGTCTATTAACGCAAGATAGAATTTCCAGAATCGATTTAACAAAGCAAGCTTTTATTATGGCATTAACACAATTTATTAACCAAGATATATGGCAATAAAGAGAAAAGGCAATTTTACTTGAAAAGTAACATAAAAAATGATATAATAATAGATAGAAACTGGTAGAAATGAGAAACCTTCTTTTTTTATAAGGAGAATTAAGTATGGATAAAATGGCACAAATAATGAAGCAAGTTCATGCAATACCATCCTTTGAAAAATATGAAGAAACTAATGTACGGAACAACACCAATTGTTATTCCCATGCATTAGGAGCTACCTTTCCTGGTCTTAGTTTATACCGTATAGGTGCAATAAGCAAGAAAAAGCCAATTGATGAAAAATACACTTCTATCGAAGAAATAAAACATCTTTTATTTTTAGACTGTCAGGCATTACAGTTAGGAATAAAAGAATCTTCTTTAGAAGAGCCATTAACTGAGAAAGAACACAAAATTGCCTTGTTTGTTAAAATATGGGCAAATGGAGAGATTGGCGATTATCATTTTTGGCGCTTAGATGGTACAAAATGGACGGAAAAATGGAAAGGAAGAAGGATGCAAGAAATACAAGATTTCCAAAGAGATAAGTTAGATTATTTTCCTTGGAATTTTGTAGGAATCTATCGAATTTCAAAAAAGGAAATACAGTAATTACTGTATTTCTTTTTTCTATCATAAGACAGAAAGTTAAAATTCAACTAGAAAAGTTCTAAAAGAAAAGAAAACAAAATATAATGAATAAAAAACGAAAGGAAAGAAACGATGGAAAATATAGATAAAAAGGAAATTTCAGCCAATTTGATACGTATAGTAAAAGGAAGTATTGTTGCTATGATACTTACTTTAATTTTGTTATTGATTTTTGCTATTTTATTAACGTATACCAATTTACAGGAAAACATCATTCATCCTGTCATTATTGTGATTAGTGCTATTAGCATTTTGGTGGGTAGCAGTATTAGTACGTTAAAAATCAAAAAAAATGGACTATTCAATGGTGCTTTAGTAGGAATGATTTATATTCTTACCATCTATCTTCTTTCTAGTCTGACAGGTTCTGGTTTTTCTTGTCATATTAATAGTATTATTATGATGGTAGCAGGAATTGTAGCTGGAATGCTAGGAGGCATTATCGGTGTGAATTTAAATTGAACAGAAGGGACGCCCCCCTTTATAAAAATACTTCTTTATGATAGAGAAAAATGAATCATAAAGAAGTATTTTTATGTGCTTTTAAAAAAGTAACAAAAAACAAAGGAAAATAAAAAGAAAAAAAGCTTGACTAAGAAGTAAAGGAATAGTAAAATAAAAACGTAAAAAGTAACAACAAATAAACATAATGTTAATTTTATAAAAAGAAAAGTTGGTATAAAAAAGCAGAGAAAAAAGAAAACTAAAAAAGAACAAAGAAAAAATATGGAAAATAAAAAAATAGCATAAAGAATAGAAAAAATAACAGGAAAAGCACAAAGGAGGAAAAGAAAAAAGTGAAGAAAAACAAAAAGGAGAACAAAAACTTAGTTAATAGCAAAAACAATAGAATGAAGCATAACAAAGGAATTACGTTAGTGGCTTTAGTGATAACCATTATTGTACTAATTATCTTAGCAGGAGTGAGTATTAATTTAGTATTAGGAGAAGACGGCGTTTTTAAAAAGGCAATCGAGGCAAAAGAGAAAACAGAACAAGCAGCAATAAATGAGCAAACAATGCTAAATAGTGCGTATGATAAAATGGAAGGCATGGGAGTACCAAAAGATGGCATATGGAATGAAAAAGAAAAAGTAAATACGCCAAGAATAGAAGGAACAGGGTTAACTCCAGTTATCATCAGTGAGGATGGAACAATTACAAAAGTAAATAATCCAGAGGAAGAGGATTGGTACGATTATACGAATAGAAAGTGGGCTAATGCCCAAAGTGCAGACGGAAGTTTATGGGTATGGATACCAAGATTTGCATATAATATAACACACAATACTGCAGATAATTCACAAGCAGGAAGTATCGATGTTGTATTTTTAAAAGGAACTAGTAATGAAGCAGTAGAAGAAGGAAAAGCAATAGCAACAAGTGGAGAAACAGATAAAAGTAAAAATGGAGATAAATATGTAGTACACCCTGCTTTTCAAAATGGTTCAAGTACTGGTTTTCAAAATGGAGAATGGGATGAAGAAATACCAGGATTTTGGATGGCAAAATTTGAAGCAGGGTATGTAGGAGAAGCGAATAAAATAGAAACAGCAAAGCAAACCAATATAGTATATACTACCATAAAAGGAACAACAGCAGATAATGTTTCTAGTAACAATTATTATTATTATGGAACAAGAACATCCGAAACAAAAATGACTTACCCAACCTTCCAAGCGAATAGACCAAGTTATAACAATATTAGTATTAGTGATGCCTTTATATTATGCAGAAACTTAACTGCTAATGGAAACCCATATCATTTACAAAAAGTGGATAGTCATTTAATGAAAAATAGTGAATGGGGAGCAGTAGCTTACCTAGCATGGAGTCAATATGGAAGAAATGGAACAGAAATTACTATCAATAATGTATCAGCAAATGGAACTAATACCATTTATGCCGTGACTGGTTATGGAGGAGCAAGCGTAAGTACAGGAACAGCTACAAATACAGATTTATCTACTTTATTAAAAGGAAATCCATCAGAAACATGGTCAACAAGTAATACAGCAGGAAACTGGACAACAACGCAAGGAAAAAGTGCAAGTACCACAGGAAATATAACAGGCGTATATGACATGAGTGGAGGAGCATGGGAAAGAACAGCTGGATTGGTAAGTAATGGAAATAGTAATTTATTAACCTATGGAAAAGCATTATTAGATAATACAAAAGTAAGTTATACAGAAAGTGAAACCAAAAAAGTAACAGAAAATACGGGTAATAGTACGAAATACGTAACTATTTACCCACACGACACAGAATATGATAAAAACGGAACAAGCGGTATTACAGAAGACACAGCAAGCCAAAAGAACTTTACTAAAAATACAAGTATCTATGGAGATGCCATAAGAGAAACCACAGGAAGCAAAGTAGGAACAAATGATTCTGGTTGGAACACGAATGCATGGAACAGCAACTTCTCTTATTTCCCAGGTTACACGAGTCCGTTCGCGATTTGTGGAGCCAGGTGGAGTGGCACTACTCACGCCGGTGCGTTTGCATTCTCTCGTGAAGCTGGCGATTCGGACTACAATAGTGGCTTCCGTGCGGTGCTTATTCCTAATAACTCAGTTTGGTAAAAAAGATAACGAAAATTCAACCAATTTACAAAAAATGAACAGAAGGGAACCTCTTTTCGTTCCATTTTGGAACGGTGGGGACACCCTTTTATAAAAATACTTCTTTATGATAGAGAAAGATGAATCATAAAGAAGTATTTTTATGTGCTTTTAAAAAAGTAACAAAAAACGAAGGAAAATAAAAAGAAAAAAAGCTTGACTAAGAAGTAAAGAAATAGTAAAATAAAAACGTAAAAAAAGTAATAACAAATAAACATAATGTTAATTTCATAAAAAGAAAAATTGGTATAAAAAAGCAGAGAAAAAAGAAAACTAAAAAAAACGAAGAAAAAAACATGGAAAATAAAAAAATAGCATAAAGAATAAAGAAAAGAACAGGAAAAGCACAAAGGAGGAAAAGAAAAAAGTGAAGAAAAACAAAAAGGAGAACAAAAACTTAGTCAATAGCAAAAACAATAGAATGAA
>CANQTK010000034.1 GCA_947626735.1 uncultured Clostridia bacterium | reverse complement strand
AGACTTTTTCAACCCAATTAAAAAGCTGGTGCAAAACAACTTTACAGATGTTTCACCCCAACTATTGACATTGAACCCAATTCTGATTGATTTTGTATCTACCGTTCTATAAAATTCGAACAGATTCGTCGTTGGAGCTACTAACCAGGATCGAACTGGTGACCTCTACCTTACCAAGGTAGCACTCTACCTACTGAGCTATAGTAGCATATATTATGAGTGTCATTTTTGACACTCATTTTGTACTTTATTAGGATACCATATTTTCATTTTGAATGCAAGCATTTTTCAAAGTTTTGTCATTTTCTCTATTTTTAAGATGGCTCTCCCATATTTTTCATTGCTTTTTTTCGAATTCGTTGAATGGCGTTATCAATTGATTTTACAGGTGCATCTAATTTTTGTGCAATTTGTACATAACTTTCTCCTTGCATATAGCGGTTTAATACTTGTTTTTCAAAGTCACTAAGAGACTTATCAATGGCATTTTCTACAGTTTGATAATATTCTTTTTTCGTAATCGTTTCTAATGGATCTTCTATTTGATGAGCATCAAATACATCTAATAAGTTAGAATCTTCATCTTCTTCATATGCCGTTGTGTTTAAAGATAAATAAGAATTAAGTGGCATATGTTTTTGACGGTTGGAAGATTTGATAGCAGTAATTAACTGTCTTTCAATACATAAATTAGCAAATGTTTTAAAAGAATTTTGTTTTTCTACATTATAACTTTTAATGGCTTTAAATAAGCCAATTAGTCCTTCTTGCACAATATCTTCTTTCTCTGCTCCAATCATAAAGAATTTGCTAACTTTCATATTCACTAATTCTTTATATTTGTCTATTAGGAATTCAAGAGCAAGCTTGTCCCCTGATTTAATAATTTGAATTAAATCTTCGTCACTCATATCTTTATAGTTACTTGCCGTCGAAAAATATGGATTCCTTTCTTTCATATTGTTTTCTATTCCTTCCTGATGAATTTCTCTATTTAGCTGTATTATAAGCCTTGCATTCTTAGAATGTCAAGAGAAATTTGACTTTTTATTGCTATTTTTTTGAATTTATACTATAATGAAAGCAAATTTGTTTTAAAGGATAAGTTAAAAAGACTATGTTTTGTCTAATTTTGTGCATTTTAGAACAAAATAGAAATAAAATTGGAGTGATTTCAAGTGGCGTTTGATGGAATGGTATTAAAGCAAATCGTTCGGTGAATTACAAAATTCTTTAATCGGAGGAAAAATTAATAAAGTATATGAACCAAGTAACAATGAAGTGATACTTGGTATTTATTCGCAAGGGAAAAATTATGCCCTTCTTTGTAATATTTCTTCTCATAGTTATCGTTTTCATTTAACAACGACCAGTAAACCAAATCCTTTGAATGCACCTAATTTTTGTATGTTACTTCGTAAGCATTTAATTGGCTGCCGCATAAAATCTATTTCTATGAGTTCTTTGGAAAGAATAGTCACTATGCAACTTGAAGGCTATAATGAATTAAACGATTTATTACCTAAAACCTTGGTAATAGAGCTAATGGGCAAACATAGTAATATGATTTTATTAAACGAAAATGGAAAAATTATGGATAGTTTACGTCATTTAGACGTTTTATCTGGTTCCTTACGTGATATTTTACCTGCTCATGACTACACCTTTCCTTCTTCTGAAAAAAGCGATTTTACCACTACTTCAAAAGAAGAATTTTTGAAAATGCTTGATAAACCTGCAAATATAAATTTGAATGAAAATACACAATCAAAAATAGCTTTTAATGAAAAAGAAAAATTGAAAACGCCAAACAATGAAGTAAATAGCCATCAAAACATAGCAAAATTCATTTCTAACACATTTACCGGCATTAGTTATACTTTTGTTTCTTCTTTGCTATCTTCAATGAATATAGCAGAAGAAAATATTGATAAAGAGAATCTTAGTATTCTATATGATACTATGCAAAAACTTCTTTCTCATTTAGGAAGTAAAAATGTTACTTGTGTTTCTGTTGCAGAAAATGACTATAGCCTTCTTCCTATTTCTCATGAAGAAGATTTGCAAACGAATTTCTTTTTAGATGATTTCTATTCTAAAAAAGAAAAACAGGAAGCTATTGTTACTTATCGAAATGAACTTTTAAAGTTAGTATTAACAGCTGTGAAAAAGATTTCAAAAAAATTAAGTAATATCAATAGTAAATTAAAAGAATGTGAAAATATGGAACAATACCGTATTTACGGAGAACTGATTACTTCTCATTTATACGAAATTGATGCAAATAGAAACTTAGAAAGTATTACTTTACAAAATTATTATGATGAAAATAAGGAAATTGTAATTCCTCTTGATAACAGTATTTCTGTTTCTTACAATGCAAAAAAATTTTTCAAAAAATATCATAAATTAAAAAATACTTTGAAAATTGTTACAGAGCAAAAATTAGAAACAGAAAAAGAATTAGATTATTTAGAAAGCATTGTTTATGAACTTGAAAATGCTAGTTCTGTTTCAGAGTTAGATGAAATTTACCAAGAAATTTGTGAAAATGGTATTTTTAAAGTAAATGCAAAGGCAAATGTGAAAAAAAATAAAGTAAATAAAAGAAAAGTACATGATGAATATGAACCTATTGTTTATACCATTGACGGCTTTCTATTCTATGTAGGAAAGAATAATAAACAAAACGACTATATTACAACGAAACTTGGTAAAAATGAAGATTTATGGTTTCATACCCAAGAAATTAGAGGTAGCCATTGTCTATTAAAATGTAATGGGCAAAAAGTAAAAGATTCTACTATTCTTGCTTGTGCACAAATTGCAGCATTTCATAGCAAAGGAAAACTTTCTTCAAATGTCCCAGTTGATTATTGCTTTATCAAATATGTAAAAAAACCTTCCAATAGCAAACCTGGTATGGTTATTTATACAAACCAAAAGACGTTATATGTAGAACCTGTTTTTGGGGACGGAGGAAAAAAACAGGTCTAAAAAAAATTAAAAATATATTCAGCAACTAAAAAAAACTAGAATAACACTAGTTTTTTTAGTTTTCCATCTATTTAAAATGGAACCTGTTTTTTTTCCTCCGTCCCCAAAAACAGGTTGCAAAAAGCAGTTAGTTTTCCCTAACTTTATATTCTATTTTTTCCATAAAAGGAAACATTTCTTTAATTCGTTTCTTCGTTAGCATTTCCATTACAGGATGTGGATTTTTTTCGTGAATGGATAATAGTTTTTGTGTATAACAGTTTTCAGAAGTTTTAAATAGCAAATAACGATTTCTTACATAAGTATAATATAATTGATAA
Source organism: uncultured Clostridia bacterium (assembly GCA_947626735.1). GTDB lineage: Bacteria > Bacillota > Clostridia > TANB77 > CAG-508 > UMGS1663. Next base: position 12,583 of record CANQTK010000034.1, on the reverse strand, counting down.
CCCTGTTCTAATTCTTCCTCAAATCTTTCAAATGTATATTTTCCGTCCATGTTCCCTCCATTATTTTACCATATTTTCAAATTCTGCCTCACTTATGATGGTAACTCCCAATTCTTGTGCCTTTGTAAGTTTAGAGCCTGCTTCTTCTCCTGCTAATACATAGTCTGTTTTTTTCGATACAGAAGATGATACTTTTCCTCCATGTTTTTCAATAATATCGCTTGCCTCTTGTCTGGTATATTTTTCTAATGTACCTGTTAGTACAAATGTCTTTCCTTCAAAACGATTGTCGCTTGTTTCTTCTTCTAATAATTTCATGTTAACGCCTGCTTCTTTTAATTTTTGCAACGTATCTTTTGTTTGCTCTTGGCTAAAGAATTCGATAATGTTGTTTGCCGTAATTTCTCCTACATCTTCTGTCATGGCTAAGCTTTCAAAAGAAGCATTTTGCAAGTTTTCTATGGTTTTATATTTTCTTGCAAGCACTTTAGCAGCTTTTGTCCCTACTTGCCTAATGCCTAAGGCAGTAATTAAATGGAATAAGTCTTGCTCTTTACTTTTTTCAATAGAATCAATCAAGTTTTGTGCAAATTTTTTGCCATTTTTCTTTAAAGAAGCAATTTCTTCTAGTGTTAAGGAATAGATGTCTGCAATGTTATGAATTAAGCCCTTTTCTAAGAATTGCTCTACTACTTTGTAGCCAAGACCATCAATGTCCATTCCTTCTTTTGAAACAAAATGCACAATACTTCTTAATAGTTGCGCTGGACATTCAATTCCAATACATCTAGTAGCTGCTTCTCCCTCTTCTCTTACAGCAGGTGCTCCGCATACAGGGCAAGTCTTTGGCATGTGAAATTCTACTTCTTTTCCCGTTCTTTTTTCCTTTACTACTTTAATGACTTCTGGAATGACATCTCCTTGCTTTTGAATCACAACGGTATCGCCTATTTTTAAGTCTTTTTCTTTAATGAAATCTTCATTGTGTAATGTTGTTTTTGAAATGGTAGAGCCTGCTACTTTTACTGGCTCTAAAATAGCCATAGGAGTAATGGCTCCTGTTCTTCCTACTTGGCATATAATATCTTTCAAAATGGTTTCTTTAGCTTCTGGTGGATATTTATAGGCAATCGCCCACCTTGGTGTTTTTGCAGTAGTTCCTAGTTTTTCTCGAAAGGTTAAACTATCTACTTTTACGACTGCTCCGTCAATGCCAAAGCTTAATTTTTCTCTTTCTTCTCCTATTTTTTGAATCGCCTTTTCTACTTCTTTTTGATTTTTACAAAGAATGCGAACAGGATTGACATTAAACCCTAATTCTTCTAGGTAATTTAATTGATCATAATGAGAATTAAATGAGTTCTTGTCCCATTTTTGCACATTAAAAATGAAAATATCTAAAGGTCTTTCTGCTGTAATTTTAGAGTTTAGTTGCCTAATAGAGCCTGCTGCTGCATTTCTAGCATTAGCAAATAAAGGCTTTCCTAATATTTCTTGTTCTTCGTTTAGTTTTTCAAATTCCTTCGTTCCTATAAATACCTCTCCACGAACCGTAATGGTTTCTGGCTTTTTTAGCACTTTGGGAATGCTTTTTATGGTTCGTAAGTTATCGGTTACATCTTCTCCAATTAGTCCATTTCCACGTGTTGCCCCTCTTACAAAAATACCGTCTACATATTCTAATGCCATGGATAAGCCATCAATTTTGGTTTCTACTACATATTGTAATTCTTCTTTTTCCTCTTGTGCCTGTTTTTTTACTCTTTCATCAAATTCTTGTAATTCTTCAAAAGAAAAAACATCTTGCAAGCTTTGCAAAGGTACTTCATGCACTACTTCTGTAAAACCTTCTTTGACATGGCCTCCTACTTTTTGCGTTAACGAATCTTCTGTAATAAACTCTGGAAACTCCTTTTCCAAAGCTTTTAGTTTATTCATTAACATATCATATTCGTAGTCTGTAATTTCTGGCTTGTCTTCATCATAATATTTTTGAGCATAGTATTCTAGCTTTTTTCTTAATTCTTGGATTTGCTTTTTTGCCTCTTGTTTTTCCATGGTCTTTCCCTTTCCTTTTCATAACTTGTTTTTATTATATACAAAATGAAGAAAAAAATAAATAGGTTAAGCAGAAAAATAACAATATAATATTTCTTCTTCTCTTAATTTATGTTCTTGCATGAAATCGTCACATTTCTTCTCTAAGAGCCTAAAGTTGCAACATCTTCTTAAAAGTGCTTCTGTAGTATGTCCATTTAAAATAAGATAGTATAAGTTTCTTGCCCTATTATGAATACGAAGTTCATTTTGGTTAATCCACTTCATTTGATTTTTTAGCATATTTTGATATTTCATATCTTCAATATTAGAAAATTCAATTTTTTCTAAGTAACTTTGTGGAATAGGAAGCATATTATTTAGGTTGATTCCTCCTAATTTGCCACCATCTATTTTTAAAAAGTCTTGCATATCTTTCATGATAAGATGCTTCTTTTTTGGTGATGTTAAAGGGGCAAAGAAATTTTTTCCATTCACATTTAAAACCACTCCAATAAATGGCCTATTTTCTTTTTCATTTTCAATATATGGTATTTTTGGTTCGTAATAGTGTAAATAATTGCAATAATCAATATCTACTTTATAAAGTTGCATTTTGCTTCCTTTCTCTCATTATAATACTAATTTAGTTATTTTTTTCATCACAAATAAAAGTCAATGTTTTCTATATTGACATTTTGATGAATTATTCTTTTTACAATAATTTGTTTTTCTTTTTCTTGGATTTCATAAAAGATTAAATAATTTTGATGTACTAAAAATCGATTGTAATATGTGCCATAAATAGCAGTATTTATATAATAGAATATATGATATAAATTATTTTTTGCTTCCTCCTTATATATAATTTTGTACTTCTTTATAGAATAACTCCAAAAGTGACCCCCATACTTCTTCCTCTGTATAATACTCTTTTTGTTCATTATATTTGATATTTTTCTCTTTTAATTTTTCTCGTTTTTCTAAATAATGATACATTACTTTTCTATCTTCTGTTGTTAATTGCATAATTTATCTCCTTTCATTTTTTGTTTTATTCTATCTTCTTTCTTGATAAAAGTCAATTATTTTATGTAAATTTTATAAAGTTATTTTCTTGCTTTTTTGCAAACTTTATAGTATAATGCACTCAATTACTATTGTAACTGTTTATTAATTCATTCTTAATTAAGGAGGAATAATGATGAAAAGACTTTATGGAATTTCATGTAACGAAGAGCAATGGTGTGTAAAAGGTAACCGGGATAATGGGTATAAACTTGTAAATAGAACAACTTTGGATAGTTATTCTATTTCAGGAAATGTTATTGGAATCGAGCAAATCTTAGATGATACTTTTTTGGTTTATCGGCAGCGTTTTATGAGAGATGATTGGCAAATCAGTAGAGAAAAATTAAGTGATGGTAAAGTCATTAGAGAATATCATCATGAATTTCAATACTTTAATTTTTTAACAGAAGATGTTATTATTTTTGACAAAGATAAGGCACTTGCCGGAATCTTATATTCTATTAGCCAAAATTGCGAAATGGATACTATGAATCATATGCTTCATGATGATTCCAGAATTCATGACGCTAGTTGTTTATCAAAAAGATATATTACATTTCTATATGATACGGAAGATTCTGATTATCCTAGTCTCTTGTTAGTAGACTATAAGCCTATAAGCACTCATCGTTCTGAAGAATATCTACAAGTATTTTTTGACCCTAATTCTCTGCAACCTTTGTCACCTGTTTACTCTACTTTAAGAAATCAGTACCTTACTTTAACTGAGTCTTATACTCTAAAAGAGATTATGAAGGAGGAAAATCATTATCTTTCTATCATTGATGACTTTTTGTACAATTTGTATCAAAAAGATAATAGAAAGTCTACAGAAGAACTACTTTCTATGCTGGAAACAAAAAAAGATTAAAATTACAAAGAACTAGCCTTTTTGACTAGTTCTTTTTCTTCATTCTAAAGAATTATTTTAATTGTTTCCTTACCTGTTTTTTTCCTCCGTCCCCAAAAACAGGTTTTACGACATTTTTTCTTTGATTCTGGCAAGGGTATTTAACGCATCGATTGGAGTTAAGCCATTTAAGTCTATTTTATCAAGTTCTTGGGCGATTTCGGCTAATTTATAATTGCCCATATCTAATTGCCCTTCTACCCTATTTTTGTTTGGTTTTTCTAGTTGTTTTCCGTTTAAGATATTTTTTCTTTCTAAGGAACGTAAAATTTCATTGGCCCTTTTGGTTACTTCTGTTGGCACTCCTGCTAAACGTGCTACATGCACACCATAGCTTTCGTCTGTTCCGCCATTTACTATTTTACGTAAGAAGATGATATCTTCTCCTTTTTCTTTTACGGCAATAGAATAATTTTTTATTCCTTCTAACTTATTTTCTAAGTCCGTTAATTCATGATAGTGGGTTGCAAATAGTGTTTTAGCACCACTTGTTTCTTTATTTGCTATATATTCTGCTACTGCCCATGCAATGGATAAACCATCATAGGTAGAGGTTCCTCTTCCTATTTCGTCTAAAATTATTAGACTATTAGCAGTTGCATTTTTAAGAATTGTAGCTACTTCCATCATTTCTACCATAAAGGTACTTTGTCCCATACTTAAATCGTCTGATGCTCCTACTCTGGTGAAGATTTTATCTACCACTCCTATTCTAGCATAACTTGCGGGAACAAAAGAGCCTACTTGTGCCATTAAGGTAATTAATGCTACTTGTCTCATATATGTTGATTTTCCTGCCATATTTGGTCCTGTAATAATGGCAAGTCTAGAATCTTCTTTATCTAAATAAGTATCGTTTTGTACGAAGCTTCCGGCTGGTAACATTTTTTCAATAACAGGGTGGCGTCCATCTTTAATATCAATAATGCCACTATTGTCAACGATTGGTTCTACATAGTTCATATCTTCTGCTACGGTTGCTAAAGAGGTTAGAACATCTAGAATACTAATGATTTCTGCTGATTTTTGTATTCTTTTAATTTTACTTTCAATGTCTTCTCTTATTTCTACAAACGCATTATATTCTAGGTTAATCACTTTTTCTTCTGCGCCTAGAATTTGATTTTCTAAGTTTTTAAGTTCTTCTGTAACATAGCGCTCACCGTTAGTTAGTGTTTGTTTTCTAATGTATCGATCTGGCACCATATCAATATTAGATTTTGTTACTTCTAAATAATAACCAAATACACGATTAAAGCCTACTTTTAGCCCTTTTATACCGGTTGCTTCTCTTTCTCTTGCTTCTAGTTCAATAATCCATGTTTTTCCTTGGGTTGTAGCTTGTTTCAAATGATCTATTTCTTCGTTGTAGCCAAGCTTAATTAGTCCACCTTCTTTAATGCTCATTGGAGGCTCGTCCACAATAGCTTCTTCAATCAGTTCATAAATATCTTTTAGTTCGTCTAAGTTTTGATATAGTTCTTGTAAATAAGAAGATGTGCAATGTTCTAATACTTTTTTCACTTCTGGTAATTGTTTACTTGAATTTTTCAAGGAAATCATATCACGTCCTGTGGCATTTCCATAAGCAATTTTTCCTGCCAAACGTTCCATATCATAAACTCTTTTTAGGCTATCTGTCACATCTCCTCTTAGCATGACATTTTCTTTTAGTTCTCTTACTGCTTCCAGTCTTTTCTTAATTTCTAGTACATCAATCAGTGGGTCATTTAGCCATCTTCTTAACATTCTTGAACCCATAGAAGTGGAGGTTTTATCTAGTACCCATAAAAGTGTTCCTTTTTTAGATTTATCACGCATTTTTTCCGTGATTTCTAGGTTTCTTCTTGCTGTAATATCTAATGCCATATATTTAGTTGTGTTGTATACAATTATTTTGTTAATATGGTCTAGACTTGTTTTTTGTGTTTCTTCTAAATAGTCTAATAAGCCGTGAATAGAATGTAAAGCAATACTATAATCTTCTATATTTTCTATGTTTTCTTCTTGTGGATTTACAAAAGTATATTTTTTTAGAAGTATATCATTTTCTTTTTGGAAAGCTTCTTCTTTTACTCTTGAAATATATACTTCAAAGCGTTCTTTTATTTTAGCAATTTCTTCTGTGCTTTCATACATGAAAGGATTTACTATAATTTCAGCAGGATTGTATCTTGAAATTTCATCTAATAATTTAGGAAAATTGTTCGTTTCTGTAATTTGTGTGGTTCGAAAATCTCCTGTGGAAATATCGCTTGCACTAATACCAAAGTAAGTTCCTGTTTTGTATATTGATAAAATATAATTATTTTTCTTTTCATCTAGCAAGTTACTTTCAATAACGGTTCCTGGTGTTACTACACGAATCACACCTCTTTTTACAATGCCTGTTGCTTGTTTTGGATTTTCTAATTGCTCACAAATCGCTACTTTATAACCTTTTTCAATTAACCTTGCAATATAGGTGTCGGCTGCATGGAAAGGAACTCCGCACATTGGAGCTCTTTCTTCTTGTCCGCATAGTTTTCCTGTTAAAGTTAATTCTAGTTCTTTTGAACCTGTAATTGCATCATCAAAAAACATTTCATAAAAATCACCTAAACGATAGAATAAAATACAATCTTTGTATTCTTCCTTCGTTTTTAAATATTCTTGCATCATTGGTGAAAATTCTGCTTTTTCTGCCATGTTAGATTTCTTTCCTTTCTTTTTTCATTTTGAAAGGGGTGTCCCCAGCGTTCCATTTTGGAACGAAAAGGGGCGTCCCTACTGTTCAGCTTTTAAATACCACATATGTTCCGATACAATTTTTAATTCTTGCATCGTTCCAATTAAATTTTTATCTCCCTCAAATACTACTACTTTATTGGAATCGGTTCTTCCTGTTAGCATAGCAGGGTTGTTTTTACTGATTCCTTCTACTATTACTTTTTGCATAGTTCCTATATATTTTTGGTTGTTTTCTTCCATTTGACTTTCTACTAATTCTTTTAATCTGTCAAAACGCTTATGTTTTATTTCTTCTGGTATTTGATTTTCCATTCTATCTCCTGGTGTTCCTACCCTTCTGGAATAAATGAACATGAAGACTTGTTCAAATTTTACTTTTCTTACTACATCTAAAGTGTCTTCAAAGTCTTCCTCGGTTTCTCCTGGAAAACCTACGATAATATCGGTAGTAAATACTACATTTGGTATTTTATTTTTCATTTTTTCTACTAAGCTTAAATATTGTTCTTTTGTATACTTTCTATTCATTTCTTTTAAAACTTTACTGCTTCCTGCTTGTAAAGGTAAATGAATTAATTTACACACTTTTTCACAATCTTTAATGGCTTCTATTACGTCATCTGTAAAATCTTTTGGGTGTGGAGAGATAAAACGTATTCTTTCAATTCCATCGATTTTGTTTACAGCTCTAAGTAAAGTAGCAAAAGAGTTGACTCCTTGATACTCTTCAAAAGGAATATTTTTTTCTTTTTCTACTCTTAAATATGAATTCACATTTTGTCCTAATAAAGTAACTTCTTTATAACCTTGCTTTGCTAAAGCTTTTATTTCTTCTAAAATATCTTTTGGATTTCTACTTCTTTCTCTTCCTCTTACATAAGGCACAATGCAATAACTACAGAAATTGTTACAACCATTCATAATAGTAACCGAAGCTCTTGTTTTGTCATCTCTTGAGATAGGAAGTCCTTCAATGATTTGCCCTTCGATATCAATTACATCTCGTATTTTTTTATTTTCTTTTAACGCTTCATATAAGTCTTGTGGTAATTTATGAAGAGTATGGGTTCCAAAAATAATATCTACATAAGGATAACTCTGTTTTAGCTTTTTTATAATATGTTCTTCTTGCATCATGCAACCGCCAATAGCAAGTATGGTTCCCTTTTCTTCTTTTTGCTTTTTTACTTCTCCTACTTTTCCAAATAGTTTTTCTTCTGCATTTTCTCTTACGCAACAAGTGTTAAATAAAACGAAATCTGCTTCTTTCATTTGACTTGTTTTTTCATAGTTCATTTCTTCTAACATACCTGCTAATTTTTCAGAATCATTTTCGTTAAGCTGGCAACCCATGGTTAAAATGTAGTATTTTAGTTTTTTATTTTCATTGATTTGTTTTATTTTGTTTATATATTCTAATTCTTCTTTAATATCTACTGCTTGCACTTACTTCTTCTCCTTTTATATTTGTTTTATTTTATTACATTTTCTAACTTTTTTCAAGAGAAAATCGAAATTAAGGTTTTTCTTTTATTACAGAAAATTTAGTCGTATTAAATTTTTATTTTAGAATAGAAAAAAGCCAACAATTTTGTTGGCTTTTTTGCAGTTTTAATTTGGACAAAAGTATTGGTATTGCATAAATCTTGTTTGGATTTTAGTAAGTGCTGTCTGTAATTTTCCAGCTTTGGACATTTCCAAACTTAATCGATTTAAATAATGATTTACAATTGTCATGTGGATTGTTCTTTTAATCCTTTGAAAAAGATTGTTAGTAGGCATATCAAAAACCTCTACACTAATTTCACACCATGTTTGCAATATCTCTGCTGTAGTATTAAGATAGGTTTGAATAACAGCTACTAATATTTCAACATCATTCCTATACTCTTTTTGGTATGTTTTTGCATTTTGTGGATCTTCTGTTAATAATTTTTCGTATTCTTTTACTGCTTTGGTTACTTTCCGTAATTCTCTCATTTCTGTTTTCCTCCCTTATGCTTATTTTGGAAAATATTCTATTATGTTATTTGATTTATCTTATCATATTCTTTCTAATTTGTCTAGCCGTTTTAAAACAATGTTACTTTCCATTTATAAGAGACAACTATTTCTTTTTCATCAAAAGAAAAAAATGTAGGTTTTCCTACATTTTTGTTATTTCATAACCTAAGATTTTATAATTCTCCAAAAAAATCTCGTTATTGAATTCCATATTTTTTCTTAAATTTATCTGCTCTACCACCAGTTGTTTCTCTTTTTAAGTTACCTGTCCAATATGGATGACATTTTGAACAAACATCAACTTTCATATCTGCTTTTGTTGAATTTGTTTTCATGACATTTCCACATGCACATGTAATAGTTGCTTCTGTATATTCTGGATGCATTCCTTCTTTCATTCTGTATTCACCTCTTCCTCTCTTAATTAAAGTATAATAACATATTTTTCAATACGTTTCTTTTTCTTCTTCCTTTAAACACTGTTTTATATTGTAACATGTTTTTTTATTTTTTTCAAGACCTAATCTATATTTTATTTGCTAATTTCATTTTTTGTTTGCTGTTGCTCAATATATTGTGCTGAAGATTGTAACTCGTCTTGTAAAGAACTTTTACTAACCATTTTTATAACAACATTAAACAAACAAGCTATGAGTAAAATAAATAATAAGAGCTTTTTCCAAATTTTTGCAACCATTTTTTCCACTCCTAATTCATGTTATATCTTTCATTATACTTATATTTTCTATTTTTGTCAACTGTTTGTGTAGTAAAGCATTACTCTTTTATTAAATTTTAGTTATCCTCATCTTTATACTTTAAGGCCACATAAACAAAATATTTTACTATATGAATAAATTGTATATTACAACTTATCATATAGTAAAATATTTTTGTTTTATCTTATTTTATTACTCTGCTAGTTTGAATTCGAAGTCATAAGCATTGGCATAATCAATCATAGCGGATGTACTAAATTGCATTGTTTGTCCTGCTTTTATTGGAGATATTCTTCCTCCTAAAGTGGTAATTTCTTTTCCTTCTTTGTCATATAACACAATATCAATTAACATTGCATCTTTATCGCTTCCTGTGTCATTTACAATGTCAGCAATTAATTCTGTTTTGTCTTCTCTGTTAGTTAATTGTATATTCGTTATTTTTAATCCTTGGAATTGTTTTTCATTATTTAATGTTGAACTTGTATTTAATTTTGTTCCATCTTCTAGTTTTGTTACAAATTCTTCTTTTACTTGTTCTTCTCCTGCATTGCTACTTACTACTTCTTCTTTCTTGCCTCCCCTAGTGATGAACCAGATTACCCCAATAATTAGTATTGAGATTACAACTAAAATTAAAATCATTCTTTTTTCTTTCTTTTTCATTTTTTTCTCTCCTTTGTTATTTTTATATTTTATTGTACTAATAAGTAATTGTATAACTATCTATTGTTGTTGCATTTTTTGTACAAGTAAGTTGATCTACTGTTCCTCCACAATTATGAATACCTTCTTGTTGACCCCAATTAGCTCCTGTACCTCTTCTTCCAACCATTTGACCACAAGTATTACAATAAAATCTGCAGTCGATTGTACCATCTCCCCATGTATCTGTTTCACATCTAAGTGTTCCTGTTCTAGGTACAGTTGTATAACATCCAGCACCATGCGAAGTATGATATTGGGCTGTAACTGTAATTGGGCCTGATATTGTTTCTGTTGCATTTCCTACATTATCCACTGTTAATACATGTAAGTACCACGTTCCTACACACGATGGACCTATTGATATTCCTTGAGGATTATTACTATTAGGAAATGCCCATGGATAGTTACTTGCCGCTGTTCCAAAAGCTGCATTACTTATAGATAAGTTATATCTACAAGCACTATTATTTAATTTTACACCACTTCCTACATCGGTAAAGGTTACAGTTGCATATAACCAAACTGGTAATGCTGTTGTTGTTGTGCTTCCAGTTATGGTAATCGTTGCACTTGGATTTGATTTATCAATTTTGTCAATGTTTCCTGTTGTACTTCCACCTTCTTGATTTGTACTATCAATTAGTCTTACATAAATCTTACCGTTAGCTGTAAAAGTTTGACTTGCTGTAGTAGACCAACTCTTTCCATCTTTACTTGTTTGTAAAGTATAGCCTGTTACTGTCGTACTTGCGGTTGCTACTACGTTTCCATTTGTCCAACCATTTGGACTATAGGTAATTGTTGTGTTACTTGAGTTTAATGCTGTTACTGAATTTGTCTTTACTTCTTTGTAATCACTAATATTTCCTGCAGCATCTTTTACCCATACATAGTAGGTTGTTCCTTGTGTTCTACTTCCTACATCTACACTTAAGCTCTTTGTACTATTGCATGATGTAAAGCTACTTGGTGTTGTCGTATTACTTGTTACCGTATAACCGATAATTCCACTTGCATCATCCGTTGCTTTTATGGTTATCTTGTTACTTGTTACCGTTGTTCCTGTTCCTACTACTGGTTTTGTTTTATCGATCTTATCGATGTTTCCTGTTGTACTTCCACCTTCTTGGTTCGTGCTATCGATTAGTCTTACATAAATCTTACCGTTTGCTGTAAAAGTTTGACTTGCTGTAGTAGACCAACTCTTTCCATCTTTACTTGTTTGTAATGTATATCCTGTTACCGTTGTACTTGCCGTTGCTACTACGTTTCCATTTGTCCAGCCACTTGGATTATACGTTATGGTTGTATTACTTGAAGTTAATCCTGTTACCGAGTTCGTTTTTACTTGTTTGTAATCACTAATATTTCCTGCGGCATCTTTTACCCATACATAGTAGGTAGTTCCTTGTGTTCTACTTCCTACATCTACACTTAAGCTCTTTGTACTATTGCATGATGTAAAGCTACTTGGTGTTGTTGTATTTGTTGTTACAGTGTAACCTATAATTCCACTTGCGTCATCCGTTGCTTTTATGGTTATCTTGTTACTTGTTACTGTTGTTCCTGTTCCTACAACTGGTTTTGTCTTATCAATCTTATCAATGTTTCCTGTGGTACTTCCACCTTCTTGGTTCGTACTATCAATTAGTCTTACATAAATCTTACCATTTGCTGTATATTCTTGGCTATTCTTTGTCTCCCAGGTCTTTCCATCTTTACTCGTCTGCAGAGTATAGCCTGTTACTGTTGTACTTGCTGTAGCAACTACATTCTTATTGGTCCAGCCACTTGGGTTATACGTTATAGTTGTATTACTTGAAGTTAATCCTGTTACTGAGTTTGTCTTTACTTGTTTGTATTCACTAATATTTCCTGCAGCATCTTTTACCCATACATAGTAAGTCGTTCCTTGTGTTCTACTTCCTACATCTACACTTAAGCTCTTTGTACTATTGCATGATGTAAAGCTACTTGGTGTTGTTGTATTTGTTGTTACAGTGTAACCTATAATTCCACTTGCGTCATCCGTTGCTTTTATGGTTATCTTGTTACTTGTTACTGTTGTTCCTGTTCCTACAACTGGTTTTGTCTTATCAATCTTATCAATGTTTCCTGTGGTACTTCCACCTTCTTGGTTCGTACTATCAATTAGTCTTACATAAATCTTACCATTTGCTGTATATTCTTGGCTATTCTTTGTCTCCCATGTCTTTCCATCTTTACTTGTTTGTAATGTATAGCCTGTTACTGTTGTACTTGCTGTTGCTACGACTTTACCATTTGTCCAGCCACTTGGGTTATAAGTAATCGTTGTGTTAGTTGAGGTTAATCCTGTTACTGAGTTTGTTTTTACTTGTTTGTAATCACTAATATTTCCTGCGGCATCTTTTACCCATACATA
>CANQTK010000033.1 GCA_947626735.1 uncultured Clostridia bacterium | reverse complement strand
GCAAATTTTTATCTAACAAGTTATTAAATAAATTTTTTAAGAAAAACTATTGACAATTAATAGTTAGTCTTTCTTTTACAAATGGTTTTATTGTTCTTTCATTTCAATGGCACCAAATGGGCAAGTTTTCGCACATACGCCACATCCTTTGCAATAATCGTAATTAAAATCTCTTCTTTTTTGGTCTTCTCCAACTGGAATTGCATTATCTGGACAAACAGGGAAACAAAGTCCACATTGTCTACATTTGTCCGATAAGAAAATTGGCTTTACACTTCTCCAATCTCCTGTTTTAAAATTAAGAGAATTGCCAGCATCATAAATAGTTCCACCAGGGGTTAAGTCTTGCCATGGAGATTCTTTATTAATTTTTACTTCTGACATAAGTATTTCTCCTTTCTAAATTTATATATTTCCTAATCTACTAATTGAACTTCTTTAAGAGCAAGTTCTAAAGCTTTCATATTTCCTTCAATGACTTCTGGTTTTTTGGCAAATTTATGTTGAAAAGAACCTTTCATATCATCTAAAAATTCTTGTTCTGTCATAATCTCGGATACTTTTACAATGGCAGCAAGCATTGGAGTATTTGGAAAATACTTTCCAAGGGCTTCTTCTGATACTTTTCTTGCATCAATCGTATAGATTTTTCCTTTGTATCCGTTTAATAATGGTTTTAATTCTTCTGCGGTTTTAGTAGTATTAATAAGAATGGCACCCGTTTCTTTTAAACCATTGGTAACAGGTACAGATTCTAATAAAGAATCATCTACTACTACTACATAGTCTGGTTCATAAATATTGCTATGCATACGAATAGGAGAAGTACTAATACGATTGTAAGCAGTAATAGGAGCTCCCATTCTTTCTGGACCATATTCTGGAAAACCTTGAATATATTTTCCGGTATTAAACGCAGCATCAGCAAGTAATAAAGACGCTGTTTTAGCACCTTGCCCACCTCTACCATGCCATCTAATTTCAATCATGTTATCCATTTTTTCCATCCTTTCTATATTGTTAAAATAATATTCTTTGAATGTTTTAAGTATATGCCTATTACCTAAGAATGTCAAGAAAAAATCATGACTGAATGGTCAAAAAAAAAGTAAAATTAGAAAAATGAGGAAGTATTTAGAACGCATCTCAATTTTCTTCTTTTTTAATTTTACAATTGTCTCATTTTGTCATAATTTTACGATGAAAAAAACTTGTATTTTTCATCAAAACATGGTTTAATCATATTACTTAAGTTACATAAAATTTTATTCACTATTTAACACATTTTATTCTAATCAGTTTTAGAAATTCATTTTAGAGTTAACTTTTTATTATAATTTCAAAATTTTTATTCAACCAATTTTAAAAATTCTTTTAAAATGATTTTTCTTTATCATCTTAAAAACTGTATTCTAAAACGAAATCCCGTCTGTTAAATAAAACTGAACACAAAGGAGGTAGTAAATTTCTTTTTTTATGCAATTTAAAATGAAATTTAGAAAGGAGAGCTTCATATTACTTATTGATGTAATACGAGAAATAATCTATGGAAGAAAAAATAACCTTACTAAAACCAAAGATAGATGTAGTCTTTCATGCTTTGTTTCGACCAGGAAATGAAAAAATAACAAAAGCTATGATAGAAGCAGCAACAAAAGAAAAAATAGAAAGTATCAATTTAGAAAATAATCAATACCTAGTAGGAAAATATCCAGAGGAAAAATTAGGCATTGTAGACTTAAAAGCAACCTTAAATAATGGGACGATTTGTGATATTGAAATACAACTAGCAGATAATAAAGATACGGCAGAAAGATTTTTATATTATTGGAGTAGAATATATACAAGTCAATTAGTAAAAGGAGATAAATATACAAAATTAAATAAAGTGATAGGAATTATTATTATCGATTATCCACTAGAAAAAACAAAAGAAATAAAGCAGTTAAGTACAAAATGGAAAATAAGAGAAGTGACAACTGGGAAAGAAATAGAGTTGACAGATGTATTAGAGTTATATATAATTGAGTTACCAAAAGTAAGAGAAATAATAAAGAAAGAGCCAAAGAATAAACTAGCACAATGGGTGATGTTTCTAAACAATCCAAATGAAAGAGAGGTAACTCGAATAATGGAAGAGAATGAAGAAATCAAAGAGGCAATGGGAGAGTTAGAAGAAATAAGCAAAGATGAGCAATTAAGAAGAATCGCAGAACTAAAAGAAAAGGCTATTAGAGATGAACAAAACGGGTTATGGCATGCCAGAGAAGATGGTATCAAGGAAGGAATCGAACAAGGAATCGAACAAGGAATCAAAAAAGTAGCAAAGAAAATGATAGAACTAAATATTCCTATGGAAGATATTATCAATGCCACAGAATTAACTGAAAAACAAATCTTAGAAATAAAAAATAGTAAGTAGATATTTCTACTTGCTATTTTTTGATAATAAATATCAGTAAGAAAAAATAATAAAAAATCTTCATAAAAAATCATGACTTGTGTTACAATAAGAAAAAAAGAGGTCATCATGAAAATATTAGAAATAGCAAATCAAATTAAACAAAAAGGAGGAATGCTTTACCTAGTAGGTGGGGCTGTTCGTGATGAACTTTTAGGGACAAATGCACATGATGAAGATTATTGTGTCGTAGGGTTAAGTAAAGAAGAATTTGAAGATTTACTTCCACAAGCTTACCAAAGAGGAAAGTTTTTTGGCATTTATGACTTAGAAGGAAAAGAATTTGCTTTAGCCAGAAGAGAGAAGAAGGAAGGAATAGGTCATACACAATTTGCCATTACCACAGGGAAAGAAATTACGATAGAAGAAGACTTAGCAAGAAGAGATATCACGATTAATGCCATGGCAAAAGAAGTGTTAACGGGAAAATTAATAGACCCTTATAGCGGAAGAAAAGATTTAGAAAATAAAAAGATAAGAGCTATTAGCAATGCTTTTTGCGAAGATCCTTTAAGAGTATACAGAGTAGCAAGATTTGCTGCTATGCTAAACTTTGAAGTAGAAGAAAAAACTTACGATATGATGAAAGAATTAAGACAAGAGCTTCTTACTTTGTCAAAAGAAAGAGTATTTGAAGAATTTCGAAAAGCATTAAATACAGAAAACCCATCTATTTTTTTTCGCGTATTAAAAAGGGCAGAAGTATTAGACGTGCACTTTAAAGAGATTTTTGATTTAATAGGAAAGATTCAACCAGAAAAATATCATCCAGAAGGAGATAGTTTTGAACATACCATGCAGGTGGTAGATAAATCTGTTGAATTCACAAACGATTTAGAAATTCGTTTTAGCTGTTTAGTACATGACTTAGGAAAAGGACTTACATCAAAAGCGATGTTGCCACATCATTATGGGCATGATCAAAAAGGTATTTCTTTAGTAGAAAATTTTGGAGAAAGATTAAGAATGCCAAAAGCTTGGATTCATTGTGGAAAAGTAGCAGCAAAAGAACATATGTTAGGTGGTATTTTTCCACAAATGAGTGTCCCTAAGCAAGTGGACTTTATTACCAGAGTTTCAAAATCAAAATTAGGGTTAGAAGGCCTAAGAATTGTTGTTTTATGTGATAGATGGCGAGAGGAACAAATGCCAGAGAATATTTATTTTAATACGATAGGAAGAGAATGTTTAAAAGAAATAAATGGAAATTATATTCGAGAAAAATATCATCTTGAAAATACAACAAAAGAAGTTGGCGAATTACTTCGAAAAGAACGTATTGACTGGATGAAGAAAAAAGAAAAAAAGGATTGAAATAAAATAGATTTTACGATACAATAAGAAAAAATACAAAAGAGAGGAAAAAATGAAAATAAATTTAGAAAAGAAACAAAAAAGAATAAAAGAAGAAAAAGGAGCGATTTCAGCTTTAGCTTTATTTACGGTACTGATGTTTTCTGTTATTTTATTAGGCGTATATTTTGGCATTACTACTATGCAAAAAGCACAGCTAAAAAGTGACATTCGAATTCAAGAAATTTATGGACACGAAGTAGAACAAAGAGATGAAATATATGAACAATTAGCATTATTAAAAATAGCAAATGTCAAGGGGAGAACTTTTAGTGAGCAAACTACTCTAGAAGATAGTGATGGAAATAGAGTAGTAGTTCCAGCAGGTTTCAAAATCGCAACAGATTCCGGAAATAATGTAACAGAAGGAATTGTGATAGAAGATGATGATATTCAAACAGATGGAAATGGACAGAAAAGAGGAAATCAATATGTATGGATACCAGTAAGTAACATTAACAAAGATGGAACAAATAAAATCAAAAAAAGTGATGGAACACAAATAGAAATTACTTTAGGAAGATATACATTTGATAGTAGTGCAAAAGAAACATTAGTCCAAAAGGCAGAAGAATATGCAAACGAGACAGTATTAAAAGATGGAAATATTGAATATCAAGAAGTAAAAGATTATCGTGCAGGAAATGCAAAATACGATTTAACAGGATTAAATCGAACAGCAAAAGATTTAAAAGGATTTATTGATAGTGTAAAAGAAAATGGAGGGTATTATATTGCAAGGTATGAAGCAAGTTATGGAACGGATAAAAAAGCCAATTCAAAAATATCTACTAGTTATAGTGCTTCTTCTGCACCAACGCAAGAAGGTACTTTATGGAATAATATAGACCAAATAGGTGCAGCAGTAGCATGTGAAGGTATATATAGTACGGTAAAATCAGATTTAGTAAATAGTTATGCATGGGATACAGCGATTGTGTATATACAAAAGTTTTCAACTCAAACAACTTATTCACGACAAAATTCTAAAAATGAATCTTTAGCCAATACAGGAAAAAACAGTGATGAAGCATGTAAAATTCATGATATGGCGTCAAATTGTGGAGAATGGACTACAGAATATTCTTTGCATCAAGATGATTCTCGTGTATACCCTTGTGGCTTTAGAGGAGGAAAGTACATCGACTCTAACCGCTACACAAATTTTCGTGGTGGCGGAAGCGCAACGACTGGTAATGATAGTAACACCTTCAGACCCATACTTTATATAAAATAGCATTGAATTTTCATAAGAAAAAAATAGAAAAGTAAAAAAGTACCTTTAGGAAACGTCCCTAAAGGTACTTTTTCTATCTTTATGAAAAAGAGAGATGATTTTTTTCTTTTATTTCATTGACTTTTTACGAATTTCATTATATGATATAGACATTAAAAATATGCACTTTTTTAAAAAAATAAAAAACTTTAGGAGGAAAAATTATGGGAGAAGTTATCGTTATTACATCTGGAAAAGGCGGCGTAGGAAAGACAACGACAACAGCAAATTTAGGTTCCGCTTTAGCCTTAAAAGGGAAAAAAGTT
Organism: uncultured Clostridia bacterium; assembly: GCA_947626735.1. Taxonomy (GTDB): domain Bacteria; phylum Bacillota; class Clostridia; order TANB77; family CAG-508; genus UMGS1663. The sequence continues at coordinate 10,864 of CANQTK010000033.1, read as the reverse complement.
GTCTTAGTAGACACGGATATTGGGCTTCGTAACCTAGATGTTGTCATGGGATTAGAAAACAGAATTGTATATGATATTGTTGACGTGGTAGAAGAAAAATGTAAATTAAGACAAGCACTCATTAAAGATAAACGTTTTAATGAATTATTCTTACTTCCAGCAGCACAAACAAGAGATAAAAGTGCAGTAAATGAAGAACAAATGAAAGATTTAACAAGTAAACTAAAAGAAGAATTTGATTATATATTAATCGACTGTCCAGCAGGAATTGAACAAGGTTTTAAAAATGCAATTGCTGGTGCAGATAGAGCAATTGTTGTTACAACAGCAGAAATTTCTGCTATTCGTGATGCAGATAGAATTATTGGTTTATTAGAATCTTCGGAAATTAAAAATCCAGAACTTGTCATCAATCGTTTACGTCCAAACATGGTAAAAAAGGGAGAAATGATGGATGTAGAAGATATTGTGGATTTATTATCTATTGACTTAATTGGTGTTGTTCCAGATGATGAATACATTATTACACAAACGAATAAAGGAGAGCCAGTTGTATCCAACCATAGAGCACCTTCAGGCAAAGCATATACAGAAATTGCAAGAAGAATTTTAGGAGAGAATGTGGAAGTCTCAATTCCTGGAAGAGAAAAAGGTTTTTTTGCAAAATTAAAAAATATTTTCTCAAGAAAATAGACAAAATTTAAATAACGGAGGAAATAGGATGTTCGAGCATATTGTAAAATTTTTTAAAAAATTGATCAAAGAAGAAAAAAAGGATTCTAAGGATACAGCAAAAGAAAGATTACATTTAGTTTTAATGCAAGACAGAGCTAATGTATCAGCAGATTTTATGGAATTAATGAAACAAGAAATTATAGAAGTCATTAAAAAGTACATCGATGTAGACGAAAATTCTATTGATGTCAAACTTACCAATAAAGTAAATAGTGATGGCACTACAGGTGCACCAATTTTATATGCGAATATTCCAATTTTAAATGTAAAAGATGACACCAAGCAAATTCATATTGAAAGAAATATAAAGAAACAAGAAAAGAAAGAGTCTTCCAAAGAGAACAAGGAAGAAAAAATGACCAATCAGCAAGAAAAAGAAGAGAAGAAAGAAAGTAAACAAGAAAAGAAAGAGGAAAAAGCGCAAGGTAAGCCAGTGCAGCAAGAAGAGAAAAAAGAAGAAGTAAGGGAAAAAAAGACAGTTGTTAAACCAGAAAAAGAGAAAGAAATAACTTCTAAAACAGAGCAACCAGAAGAAAAACAAAAAATGAATTCTGAATCAAAACCAGTAGAAGAGAAAGAAGAAACTCAACAAGAAGTAGTAAAAGAAGGCAAAGAAGAAAATTAAAATTCAAATAAGTTAGAGGTTTAAAATGAAAAAAAGAATTTTAAAAAACATAGAGTGGAGTATTCTAATTTGCGTTATTTTACTAATTATGATAGGTATTGTTGCGCTATATTCTGCTACACAAGAAACCACAAAAGAGGAATTACAAAAGCAAATAATATGGCTTATCATTAGTATTCCTATTGTTGTTTTAGTAATTTGTATTAATTATGAGGTGATTGTAAAAATATCACCAATTTTTTATGGAATTTTTCTTATTTTATTAGTAGCGGTATTATTTACTGAGCCAGTAAATGGTGCTACTAGTTGGTTTGAAATAGGTGTTTTTTCTTTTCAACCATCTGAATTTGCTAAAATATTTGTTGTTTTAGTTTTTTCTTTGGTCATTACCAAAATTCAAGCCAGAGGAAAAAATGAAATTAATAGACCAACGAGATTATTCTTAGCTTTACTTGTTATAGCAGTTCCTATTTTATTAATTGCGAAACAGCCTGATTATGGAACAGCGTTAGCATTTTTAGTAGCAACCACTTTTATTCTATTTGTAGCAGGCATTAAGAAAAGGTATATTATTAGTTCTATTTTAATCGTAATCATTAGTGTTCCATTATTATATTTTTTCATTTTGCCAGAACATGCAAAAACTAGAATTGATGTTTTCTTAAATCCCAACTTAGACCCAAGAGGTTCAGGTTACAATGTGATTCAATCAAAACTTGCCATTGGTTCAGGACAATTATTTGGAATGGGATTATTAAAAGGAAATCAAACACAATTAGGTTTCTTATATCCCAAAACAACAGATTTTATCTTCTCTGTTATTGGGGAAGAAATGGGATTTGTAGTGGCAGCAGGAATTGTATTTATTTATGTCCTATTAATTACCAAAGCAATTTATATTGCAAAAACAGCAAAAGATGATTTAGGTTCGTATATTGCCATGGGAATAGCAGGAATTTTTTTGTTTCATATGGTAGAAAATATAGGAATGACCATTGGGCTACTTCCAATTACAGGAGTACCACTTCCTTTTGTTAGTTATGGAGGAAGTTCTCTTTTAACCAATTTAATTTTAATTGCTTTACTATTAAATATTAGTGGAAGAAGACAAAAAGCGATTTTTATAGAATAAATAGCAATGGAATGAAAAAGTAAGGGCAAGAAGAAAAAATACTTGAAAGAGGAAAGAACATGTACTTAAAACCATTAAAAATAGGTAATGTAACTTTAGAAAATAATATATTGCTTGCTCCTATGGCGGGAATTACTGATAAAGCATTTCGAAAAATTTGTAAAAAATATGGAGCAGCTTTAGTTTGTACAGAAATGGTAAGTAGTAAAGGCTTGTTTTATAACGATGAAAAAACAAAACTTATCTTAAATACAGAAGGCGAAAAAAGACCAATTTCTATGCAAATTTTTGGAAGTGATATTGAAACCATGGGGCATGCAGCAGAGTATGTTTCTCAATTAGCGGATATTGTAGATATCAATATGGGATGTCCAGCACCAAAAGTAGTGAAAAACGGAGATGGAAGTAAATTATTATTAAATTTAGAATTATTAGAAAAAATAGTACAAGAAGTTGTTAAAAAATCGCAAGTACCAGTAACCGTTAAAATTAGAAAAGGGTGGGATGAGGAACATATTGTTGCAGTAGAGGCAGCTAAAATTATTGAAAAAGCAGGCGCTTCTGGCATTATCGTGCATGGACGAACAAGGCAAGAATTTTATACAGGAAAAGCAGATTGGAAAATTATAAAAAAGGTAAAAGAAAATGTTTCTATTCCAGTGATTGGCAATGGAGATATAAAAACAAAAGAAGATGCGCTTTCTATTTTTGAACAAACGGGATGTGATGGTATTATGATAGGAAGAGCAAGCTTAGGAAATCCTTGGATTTTTGAAGAAATCATCAACGATTTACAAGGAAAGAAGCAAAGAGTAATTACAGAAGAAGAAAAATTGCAAACCATTTTACAACATATTGAATGGGAAGTAGAAGAAAAAGGGGAAAGAATAGGAATTAAGGAATTAAGGAAACATATGTCAGCTTATATAAAAAATAGACCAGAAGCTACTAGGATAAGAAACCAAATAAATAAAATGGAAACCAAACAAGAACTTATGGCATGTCTTAAAGAATACTTTACATTCCCTAACATATAATGAAGAAAGAATAGCAAAAAGCTATTCTTTTTTTAGAAAGGGGAAAATATGAAAAACAAAAAAATCATTTTCATCATATTAGTTATTTTTATCATTGTTTTATTAACAATTTTTTTCATTTTTTATGATAAAAATAGAAAAAATGGAAACAATATGATTAACCAATCGGAAGAAAAAATATTAGATACTATTTTAACTATGAAATCTTACCAAGCAAAATTAGATATTAGTGTAGAAACGAACAAAAATAAAACAAAATATATAGTCAGTCAAAAGATGAAAAATGGAATTTCAACGCAAGAAGTAATAGAACCAGAAAATATAGCAGGAGTAATAACAGAATATGATGGAAAAAATCTAAAAATTAGAAATAATAAATTAAACTTAGAAACTACTTTTGAAAATTATCAGTATATGGTGGAAAATAGGTTATGGTTAGATTCTTTTGTACAAGAATATAAAACAAAAGAGAATACCAAAACAACAAGCAACGAAAATGAAATGATTTTAGAAGTAAGTAGCCAAGATGATTTATATAATGTTCATAAAAAGTTATATCTTGATAAAAAAACAGGAAAACCAACGAAAATGGAAATAACAGATATTAACCAAAAAACGCTAGTCTACATATTATATACTGAGATAACAATCTCGAAATAAATCTTAAAACAAATCTAATAAAAGAAACTTTCGATATGGAAAAATAGTAGGAGTGATTAACAAATGGTAATAAAAAGAGGAGATATGTTTTATGCAGACTTAAGTCCAGTAGTAGGTTCAGAACAAGGAGGAATAAGACCCGTTATTATTATTCAAAATGATATTGGAAATAAACATAGCCCAACCGTTATTGCTGCTGCCATTACCTCACAAACAGGAAAAAACAAATTACCAACCCATATTGAAATAGGTTCCAAAGATAGTGGATTAAAAGCAGATTCAATCGTTCTTACCGAACAAATAAGAACGATTGATAAAAGTAGGTTAAAAGAAAAAATAGGGCACATTAACGACGATGTTGTAATGAATAAAATTAATAATGCGCTAGGTGTTAGTTTTGGCTTAGAGAATTAGAAAAGAAAGATTTGAGATTTTTGGGACGGGTTCAAAAATCTCAAATTTTTCTTTTTCAATTTACTTTATTGTAGATTAGACTAAAAGTGAGATTTTTGAACCCGTCCCAAAAATCTCACTTTTGTTTTAAACTTTTAATTTTTTAATAATTTTAATTTCATTATATAGCTTATCTTTTACATCTTCTCTTAAAATAACAGCTTCTCGATATTCTGTTAAAACTTGTTGATAATTTTCAAAGTTTTCACCTTGTGAAAATAACATTTTCATACCTTCTTGGTAGTATGCTTTTTCCTTTTCTTTTTTTGCTTTTTGACTTTTGAAATCATATTTTTCTATTTTTTCTAAACGGTTTATTTGTTCTTCTAAATAATGTATATAATCTATCACACAACTAATTTCGTATAAAGTATCATCAATAACTACTTTAAACAAAGCTTTGAGAGCCTTTGCATTAATTTTTCCCACTTTGTAGTTTTCTTTTAAAGAATCTAAAGCAATGGTTTTGATATAATCGGTAGGTTTTGCGTCTTTAATTAATTGTTTTAATGTTTCCGAAATATTAATATGGGTAGTATATTGCCTTTTGGTAACAATGGCATCATATTCATCTGCTACACGAATAATTTGTGCCACATAAGGAATATCTTTTTTGGTTACACCATTTGGATAGCCTGTTCCATTTAATGCTTCATGATGGTACAAAGCTCCTTCTGCATAAGGCCTTAATTTTAAATCTTTCATACACATTTCATAGCCTAAGGTAGTATGTTTTTTCATAATTTCAAATTCTTCATCGGTTAATTCCCCTGGTTTATTTAAAATCTCCTTAGGAATAAAAAGCTTTCCAATATCGTGTAAATAAGCGCAAATGGTAGCATGAATGGTAAATACTTTTTTACAATGTAGATATTCACAAATACGACAAACTAAATTCGCTACATTTTCACTATGACGTCTTGTATACACATCAAGTCTATCTAGCATAGATAGTTGATATTTCATAATCGCATCTAAATTATAAGATTTTAAATTGGTAGAATTATAAAAATCAATTTTATCGTTTTTCATTGTTTTTTGCACCTTTCTTTTGTACTATTTTTATCATAACACACAGAAGAAAACATTGCAAGTTCTTGACTTTTTATGCCAGAAACTATATAATTTGTAAGAAATTAGCGAAAAATGAAAGACGAAAGTAGAAAAAACAATAGAGAAATTTTACAAGAGTTAAGGTGGAAAAAACATGTATTTAAAACGACTAGAATTGCAAGGGTTTAAATCTTTTGCCGATAAAACTATTTTAGAATTTAAACCAGGAATTACTTCTGTAATTGGACCAAACGGTTCTGGAAAAAGTAATATCTCGGATAGTATTCGTTGGGTATTAGGAGAACAAAGTATGAAATCCCTAAGGGGTTCCAATTCTTCTGATATTATTTTTGCAGGAACGCAAAATAGAAAGTCTTTGGGTTTTGCCGAAGTTTCTATTGTCATCGATAATACAGATGGAAAATTACCCATTGAATATAATGAAGTAACGGTTACTAGAAAACTTTATCGTAGTGGAGAAACAGGCTATTTTATTAATAAAACACCATGCCGTTTGAAAGATATTTTAGAACTTTTTATGGATACAGGAATTGGAAAAGATGGCTATTCCATTATTGGGCAAGGAAAAATTGACGAGATTTTAAGCAATAAATCAGAAGATAGGCGTCGTATTTTTGAAGAAGCGGCTGGTATTGTGAAATATCGTACTAGAAAACAAGAATCGGAAAAGAAGCTAGAACAAACAAAACTAAATTTACTTCGTATTAATGATATTTTAAATGAAATTGAAGCCAATATTGAACCTTTAAAATTGCAATCGGAAAAGGCAAAGAAATTTTTAGATTTACGAGAAGAATTAAAAGGAATTGAAGTAGGATTATTTTTACATCATATTGAAACCTATAAAGCAAAATTAGAGGACATGATCAAAGACGAAGAGATTATGCAAAACCAATATAACGAAGAAGATAGCAAACTAACGAAAGTAAAACAGTTAAAAGAAGAATTAAAAGCACAAGTAGAGCATATGACAGAAGAAATTGAAAAAATGCAAAATATTGGTTTTGAAAGTACCAATCAAATTGAAAAAATCAATTCTGATATTAATGTTATGCTACAAAAAAAGCAAAATAACGAAGAAAACAAAGAGCGTTTCTTGCAAGAAATAGAAGAAATTAAAGTAAAAATAACGCAATTGGAAGACGAAGAAAAACAAAAGCAAGACAAAAAAGTAAATTTAAATGCAAACCGTGAAAAATTTCAAAAAGAACTAGAAGAAAAAGAAGCAGAGCTTGCTGAAATAACGAAAAAATTATCTAATAAAGAGTTAGAAATAGAAGAAAAAAAGCAAAAAGTAGAACAAAATACAGACAAAAAATATGAAATTGCTTCTGAAATAAATGCACAAGATGTGAATCTAGAAAATTTAGAGAAAAGAGAGAAAACATTAAAACAAGAAATACAAGTAGCTATCTCAGAGTTAGATGAAACAAGAATGCAAAAACAAGAACTTTCCAAAGGCTTTTACAATATTGAAACAAAACGTAATGAAGCATTAAAAAGCATGCAAGAAATAGAAGGTAAGAAAGAAGAAAGTACCAAAAAAATAAAAGACTATGAAGACCAAATAAATCATATTTTGTATGATATTCGTATGAAAGATGCAAGATACAAATTTTTAATCGAAACAGAAAAAGAAAAAGAAGGTTATACCAAAAGCGTCAAAAGCTTACTGTTAGAATGTGAAAAAGATCATTTATTAAAAAAAGGGGTGCATGGTGTTTTAGCCAATTTAATTTCGGTTGAAAAAAATTATGAAACTGCTATTGAAATGTGTTTGGGTGCTGCTCTTCAAAATATTATTACCGATACCGAAGAAGATGCCAAAAAGTTAATTGAATTTTTAAGAAAAGGAAACTTAGGAAGAGCTTCTTTTTTACCAATTACTTCTGTTAAAGGAAAGAAACTAGAAGGAATAAAACAAAAAGGAATCGATGGTATCGTTGGCATTGCTTCTGACTTGGTAAAATACCAGAAAAAATATGAACAAATTGTGTTAAATTTATTAGGAAGAACCGTTGTGGTAGAAGACATGAACTCTGCTATTTCACTTGCTAAACAAAATAATTACTCTTTCCGTATTGTTACCTTAAAAGGAGATTTAATTAATCCATCGGGAGCAATTACAGGTGGTAGTGTTGCTAGTAAAACAGTCAACATTTTAGGAAGAGGAAGAGAAATTGAAAGCTTAGAGAAAGAAATCAAAAAGCTAGAAAAGAAAAAAGAAGAATTAGAGCAAGAAAAACAAGAATATGAAAAATCAGTTCAAGTTATTTTACAAAAAGCAGAAGAATTAGAAAAAAGTAAGCAAGAAATTGAAATTGTGTATGCTACAGAAAATCAAAAAATAGTGACAGTTCAAGAAAACATTACCAAAATTGAGACAAGAAAAGAAAAATTACAACAAGAGCTAAGCCAAATTGCACAAGAAAAAATAACCAATAGAGAAATAAGAAAACAAAAAGAAGAAGAAATTGCAAATTTAACACAAGAAATAGAACAATTAAATGCAGTGATAGAGGAATTTGCAAAAACCAATCAAGAAAATCAAACGTATATCGATAATTTAAATTTTGATATCACAAATTTAAAAATTTCTGTTTCTTCTTTTGATGAGAGTAATTTATCCATTGAGGAAATGATAGAGAGAATTCAGCAAGATATTCAAAATCAACATACTAGTATCGAAAATAGGAAAATACAAATCAAAACCATGGAAGATGAAAATGTCGCTTTAGAAGATGCTGTAGAAATGAGTAAGCAGAATATTGAAAAAATTAAGCAAGAAGTGGAAAACAGCTCTACTGCTATCGAAGAATTAAAGAAAACAAGAATGCAGAATAATGAAAAATTGACTTCTTTGGAAGAAGAAATCGCAAGCCAATTTAAAATACTAGAAGATTTAAAAGAACAAATAGTAAAACTAGATGTGAAAAAAGTAAAATTAGAACAAGATATTGAACAAATTGTGAATGAATTATGGGAAGAATACGAATTAACGCCAAATAAGGCAGAAGGTTTTGAAAAACCAACCAATATTCAAGTAGCACAAAAAGAAGTACATAAGTTAAGAAACCAAATGAAAGAATTAGGAAGTATTAACATGGATGCGATTGAAGAATATAAAAAGACGAAAGAGCGCTACGATTTTATGAGCGAACAGCGCTTAGATTTAGAAAATACCATTAGCAAGTTAAGAAAAATCATTAGCGAAATGACAGAAACCATGAAAACACAATTTGCAGAAAAGTTTGCTATTATTAACAAAAACTTTAACGAAGTATTTGTGGAACTATTTGGTGGAGGAAAAGCAGAATTAATTCTAGAAGATGAAGAAAATATTTTAGAGTGTGGCATTGATATTAAAGCACAACCAACTGGTAAAAAGCTTCAAAACATGATGTTATTATCTGGAGGGGAAAAAGCTTTTACCGCGATTGCTTTATTATTTGCTATTTTAAAAATTAACCCAGCACCATTCTGCATTTTAGACGAAATTGAAGCGGCTTTAGATGATGTTAACGTCTATCGATTTGCAGATTACTTAAAGAAATTTAGCAAAGAAACACAATTTTTAGTCATTACTCATAGAAAAGGTACCATGGAGGCAGCCGATACTGTATATGGTGTTACGATGGAGGAAAATGGTATTAGCAAATTATTGTCCATGAAACTATCACAAAAAGCATAAAGAAAAAAACAAGAGAAAAAGTTACAAAATTGGACAAAATGACAAATGAAATAGATAAATTTTGGTTAAAAAGTCATAATTTATTTGCAATTGTTTAAAATATATAGTATAATAGTAAAAGTGTTTTGAAAAACATCAAAAGGAGAGTGAATTTTTATTTTAAACATAAAACTGAAAAATTATACCAAAGTAGTAATAAGATTGATTAGCATTTTAATGGTTGGTTTTATTTTAATATTAACATTTCTTTTCTTAAAATATAAACCAAGTTATAAAGTAACCATTGCAGGAGAAGAACTAGGGTATATTGCTAATAAAAAGCAATTTGAAAAGCTAGTAGATAATGAAATATTAGAGCCAAATGAAGAAAATATTGCTTTTGTTGATATTGTAGAAAAGCCAAAATATGAATTTTTATTCATTGAGAATACGGAAGAAACTTCTGAAGAAGAAGTTTTTACACAAATTCAAGAAATGGCAGAAGTTACGTACAAAATGTATGCCATTACCTTAAATAACGAAATTTCTACGTATGTAAATTCGAAACAGGAAGCAGAAGATGTCATTAGCAAAATTAAAGAAGAAAAACAAGAAGAATTAACAGAAATTAATATTGCAATGCAAGAAGTGTATACTAAAAACAAAGAAGAAATTCAAAATACAGTAGAAGTAGCTTCCGCTACACAAGTAGCAGAAGTAGACTTAAGCCAAAAAGTAAAAGAACAAGAGCAAATAAAAGCAGCAACATTAGATGGTGTGTACTTTGCTGTAAAACCAGTAATAGGGACAATTACTTCACGTTTTGGAGCAAATGAAAGCATACGTGATCATACCCATAAAGGAATGGATATTGCCTCTCCAAATGGTACAGCTATTAAAGCAGCAGCAGATGGAACAGTAACCTATGCAGGATGGTTAGGAGGCTATGGAAATTTAATTATTCTTTCCCATGGAAATGGAATTCAAACCTATTATGGACATTGCAGTAAATTATATGCTTCTGTAGGAAACGTGGTAAAAGCAGGAGATATTATTGCAGCAGTAGGAAGTACAGGAGAATCTACGGGAAACCATTTACATTTTGAAATAAGAAAAAATGGCTCCCAAATCAATCCACAAAAATATTTATATAAATAATCAAAAAAAGCAACTAAGAAAAATCTTAGTTGTTTTTTGTCGAAAAATTACGATGAAAAAAGCTTGCATCTTTCATAAAATCATGATTTAATCATATTACTTAGGTTACATAAAATTTTATTCACTATTTAACACATTTTATTCTAATCCGTTTTAGAAATTCATTTTAGAGTTAACTTTTTATTATAATTTCAAAATTTTTATTCAAACAATTTTAAAAATTCTTTTAAAATGATTTTTCTCTATCATCTTAAAAACTGTATTCTAAAACGAAATCCCGTCTGTTAAATAAAACTGAACACAAAGGAGGTAGTAAATTT
>CANQTK010000032.1 GCA_947626735.1 uncultured Clostridia bacterium | reverse complement strand
TTTTTGATAAAATTCAAAATAAAAAAAGAAAAAGACTGTTGAGCAAAATATTTTTATATACTTTGTCAACAGTCTGAGAACCTTATTATTCAGTAATAATAAGGTTCTTTTATAAGAGTTAAAAGAGTTGCATCAATAAAAAGTTGAAAAAATTTTTTAAATAGAGTATAATAAAAGTACAAGATTCATAAAATGAATGGAGGCTAAAAATGAAGCAAAAAAAAGTAGTAATCATGTTAGCAATTATATTGTTACTATTTCACACAGTTTGCTTTGCAACCGTCAATACAGACTTATATAAACCAAAAGACTTAACCAGTAGTGACTATGACAAAGCATTTGAAATGACAGGAACTATTGTTAGTGGACTTACTATTATAGGAACCGTCATTGCCATTATAGGAATTATGATATTAGGAATCAAATATATGATGGGAAGTGTAGAACAAAAAGCAGACTACAAAAAAACAATGATTCCTTATCTAGTAGGTTGCATTTTAATTTTTACTATTACAAGAATTGTATCAATTATTTATAATTTAGTATCACAAGTATAAAAAGGAGAGAAGAAAATGAAAAAATTAAAAGTAGTCCTTATTTTCCTATTCATATTATGTACGATTGTTACTCTGCCAAAATTTAGTTATGCCACCTCTGGTCATACGACAGGCGAAATTATTGATGAAGCAGGAAAATTTATTGATGCAGGAAAAAGTGGAGCCGATAGCAAAATAAATCCTAACGATTTAAAAGAAATGTCGGATACTTTGTATAACATTCTCTTGGTAGTAGGAATTATTATCGCCATCTTAGTAGGTTTAATTATGGGCATTAAATTTATTATGGGAAGTCTAGAAGAAAAGGCAGAAATAAAAAATATGCTAATTCCTTATATTATTGGTTGTGTGGTTGTATTTGGGGCATTTACCATTTGGCAAATCGTCGTAAATTTACTACAAGAAATATAAAAAATGAAAAAATAAGTAAAAAATAGTTGAAAAATAAAAAAATATATATTATAATAGAAAGTAATAATAAAAGAGGAGGAAAAAAGTATGATAAAAAAACAAGTAAAAGTTTTATCTATTGTATTAATGGTAATTATGGTATTAACTTCATTAGCAAGTATCGTATGTGCTGGTAATACAGACCTAAGTGGGCAAATAGAAAAAATAGGAAAAGGCAATGGTAAGGACTATGATAAAGTTATTGGTATGGGTCAAGCAATTGTAACTATTATGCAAACAGTAGGTATTGTAGTAGCAGTTGTTGTACTATTAGTATTAGGTATTAAATATATGATGGGTAGTGCAGAAGAAAAAGCAGAATACAAAAAGACCATGATTCCATACATCGTAGGTGCTATTTTAATCTTTGCATCCACAACGATTGTAAATGTTGTATATCAATTAGCTAATGGATTTAATTCATAATTATTACAAAAGCATAACAAAAATATTACAAATATATTAAAAATGCACAAAAAGTGCATTTTTTTTTGGTTTTTTGTTACATTTTGTAAGACTTTCTGTTATAATATAGATAAGTGTAATTAGAACAATTACCAAAGAGAAAGGGAGTACTATAATATGGGAACTTATAATATACCTAGAAATGTAAAAGGAGAAGGCAGAATTTTATTTATCTTTTCTACCAAAAGTATGATTTATTCTGCGATAGGCGCAGTAATAGGGTTACCTTTTTATTTTGTCTTTGCTGCCTTTGGAATGAATTTAGTAGGAATTATAATTATGGCATTTTTTGCCCTTATTGGTTTTATTATAGGAACCTTCAAATTTCCAGAAATAGGAGCCTTTCAATTTACAAAAGCAGTCGGGGGAGAAAATATAGACGATATTATCAAACGTGCTGTGAAATTTAAGAAAAATGGAAATAAAATCTATCTATACACAAAGGAGGAAGAAAAGAATGGATAGTATCAGATTACTCACAATCATTTTAACTATCGTACTTGCTATTATGGTAATGTTACTTATCATTTTAGGACTAGTCTATGTATCTTCTAAAATGAAGAAAAAAGAGGAACAAGAAAATAAAAATATACCAGAAGGAAAAGCAAAAACAAGAAAATATAAAGACTATAGAACAGAATCTATTATGGATTTTATGGAATTTGATACTGTAGTAGATAATATGATTTCTCAAAAAGATGGTATGCGTTATATTATGGTAGTAGAATGCCAAGGAATTAACTACGACTTAATGTCAGAAGTAGAAAAAAATTCTGTAGAAGAAGGTTTTATTCAATTCTTAAACACTTTAAGACATCCTATCCAAATTTATACACAAACTAGAACCATTAACTTAGATAGTAGTATTCAAACTTATAAAGAAAAAATAAGAGAAATTCAATATACCTTAGAAAAACAAGAAATGCAATATAACCAAATGGTACGTTCCGAAAGCTATACACAAGAACAACTAAATAGAGCTTATTTTGAACTAACAAAACAAAGAAACTTATATGAATATGGAAAAGATATCATTTATAATACGGAAAAAATGAGTTTAAACAAAAATGTATTAAATAAAAAATACTATGTTGTTATTCCATACTTTGTAGAAGAATTAGGAGAAGGTAAATTTGACAAAGAAGAACAAAGAAATTTAGCTTTCTCTGAATTATATACTAGAGCACAATCTGTTGTAAGAACCTTAGGTGTTTGTGGCATTAATGCAAGAGTGATGAGTTCAAATGAATTAGTAGAACTTCTATATATGGCATATAACCGAGACGAAGCAGAAGTTTATGGCTTAGATAAAGCATTAAAAGCAGGTTATGATGAACTTTATTCAACCGCACCAGATGTGGTCGATAAACAAATGAAAGCACTAGATAGAGAAATTGAGCAAGAAGCAATTGAAAAAGCAAAAGCCAAAGTAACCGAAGCAAGGTCAGAAAAACAAAAAGCATTGCAAGAAAAGAAAGATAATAAGAGAGATTTAATAGATGAACTTGCAAAATTAATTATTGAAGAAAATGCTCAAATACTAGGAGAAGATATTGCCAAAAGTGCAACAGAAAAAATAGACAAAAAAGAGGAAGAAGGAGGAACAAAAGAAGATGTTAAAAAAGAAAAAACAAAACGACCTAGAAAGACAAAGACAGCTTAACAACGATTATTCGAATCCAGACGAATATCAAATATTAAAAAAGAAAACCATTAAAGAATTAATTGCTCCTTCTGGAATAGATGCAAGTAATATTGACCACTTAGAAATTATTTCCAATGTAACACGATATGCAAGAAGTTTCTTTGTATCTACGCTTCCAAGAATGGCAACCTTCCCAGAACTATTTCGTGACATGTACTTATTTGGCGATATTAATACCTCTATCTACATAAATCCAATTGCAGAATCTAGATCACAAAATGAATTAAATAGAACTATTAATGAACTAGAAACCGAAAGAATTGTAGCAGCAGACAGAGGAAATATCAATAGAGAAAGTACCTTAGGACAAAAAAGATGGGAAGCAGAGCAATTAAGAGATGAAATTGCAGCAGGTTATAACAAATTATACGAAGCATCTATTGTATCTACTTTATTTGCTTATAGCTTAGAAGACTTAAATCGTTATACCAAGTTATTAGCATCCGAAATGTCAAAATCTTTAGTAGGTATTAAAAGTGCTTGGGGAATGCAAGAAGAAGCGTTCCAAAGTAACCTACCTTTAATGCAAGATAAAGTAAAGAAAATGCATACTTTTGATAGACGTTCTATGGGAACCGTATTTCCATTTACGACCTCAGAGGTAGGACATCCAACGGGAATTCCATTAGGCTTTAATAAACAAACAGGAGTACCAATTTTATTCGATAATTTCCATAGTTCACTTGCCAATTACAATATGGTTATCTTCGCAAAGTCTGGTGCTGGTAAATCGGTTACCATGAAAACTTTAATTTCACGTTCTGCTGTTTTAATGGGAATTCAAAGTTTAGCCTTAGATGCAGAAGGCGAGTATAGCATTGTAGCAGAAAGTTTAGGTGGCATTAATGTAGTCATTAGTCCAACCTCAAAAACAGTTATCAACTTATTTGATATAGAACCAGAAGTAATTCGTGATGAAATTACAGGAAAAACAAGATCTGTTGTCAATGTAGAAAGCAAAGTAGAAGACGTAACACAAGCGTTACTTACTATGGCAAGAGGTAGTACAAGAAGTAAAGAGGTAAACGAACTTACCAAACAAATTATATCCGAATCTGTAGCAGAAGAATATGCAGCGCACCACATTACAAGTGATCCTGCTAGCCTATATGAATCAAGTAGTATGACAACAGGAGATGTACTTGGTAAACAAAAGAAAGAAATGCCAACCATTGGATCTTGGTATAGAAGAATTTTAAGAAAAGCAGAAGAAAATAAAAATGTAGACTATCAATTCCATTATAGTTATTTAATCAAAGTTATGAAACAATATATTCGTGAATATAACGGACAAATGGCTTATTTTGATGGACAATCTACGTTTGATTTATTAGATGGAACGTTATTTATTAACTTAGATATTTCTCAACTAGAAGAAAGATTTGCAAGGCCACTTGCGCAACAAATTTTACTTTCTTGGATTTGGGAAAAATATGTGAAGAAAAATAGTGAAGATAGAACGAAAGCTTCAAAAAAGAGAGTGTTAGTAGATGAAGCATGGATGCTACTTCCTTACCCAGAAGCGGTAGACTTTTTAAACACGATGGCACGTCGTGCTAGAAAAAGAAATGTATCACTAGCTATTATTTCACAAAGATTCCAAGACTTTTATGAAAAACCAGAAGCACAGGCTGTTTTAACATCTTCTGATACCAAATTATTTTTAGCACAAGATAAATCCGAAATACAATACTTAAAAGAAGTCTTTAAACTAAGCTCAGGAGAAGCAAACTTTTTAGTTACCTGCTTCAAAGGAGAAGGACTTCTAAAAGTAGGAGCAGATACGGCTATTATTCAGATAAAGCCAACAGCAAAAGAATTTGAATTTGTAGAAACCAATATTAACAAGTTGGTACAAATGAACAAAAGAAGAGAGGAATACTAGAAAAGAAAGGAAATATTAGGATGAAAAATAGGACAAAGAAGAGTATACTACAAAAGATAATCATAGCAATATTAACCGTATTATTACTTTCTAATTTCATAATGCCAACTATCATTCAAGCAGATAGTGTATCAGAGGAAAATGACGACTTAATGGATGTAGGAGGAGTTTTATTTAGACCAATACAATATTTAGTAGTAGGATTAGGAGATTCTTTGATGTTTTTAGTAAATGCTTGTGCTTATGGTTGGGAAGTAGATCCTATTATGACACTTTCTACATCAAACATGTCTTGGTACCAAAGAGCTTTAACTTGGTTGCCAGTAGTAATGCAAGCTGTAATGCATCCATTAGCAACAGCTGGGGTAGTAGGAGGATGTATAGTTGCAAATATTGTTGGAAATGAAGGAGAAAATACACCAGAAGCTATATTAGAATTATTCCCAGAAAAAATAGATATACCGATATTTTTAGTATCTCCAGAAAGAATATTCTCAGGAGAAGTACCATTATTAGATATCAATATTATTAATCCTAAAGAAGGTTTTACGGATGCAAATGGAGAAGAAATAGAAACACCAGCACAAGCTTTACATGATACAATAGCAAGTTGGTATGTAGCACTTCGAAATTTAGCAATTGTAGGGTTATTATCTGTTTTAGTATATGTAGGAATTCGCATTATTCTTTCTAGTACAGCTTCAGATAAAGCAAAATATAAACAAATGTTTATGGATTGGGTAATAGCGCTTTGCTTGTTGTTCTTTATGCATTATATTATGAGTTTTTCTATTACTATGGTAGAGTCCTTAACAGATGCAATAAAAGATAATTGCCAAAGAATACAAATACCATTGACAGCAGAAGGTTTAGCCGATAAGTATAAAGTTCAAGATGAACAGAAATCTTTATTAGAGAGCATGGAAATAGATTCAAAAGAAGGAGATTCAGAAGAAAGTCGCCGATATATTAGTTTGGATTTAATGGGCTTAGCACGATTTAAAGTCCAATCTCATAGGAACGTAGTAGATGAAGATGGAAATAATTTAGTTGCTCAAAGTGGTACATCAGAAATGGCATATACTATTATCTATTTTGTACTAGTTATTTATACAGTGATGTTCTTATTTATCTATATCAAAAGGTTAATTTATATTATCTTTTTGACTATGATTGCACCATTAGTAGCTCTTACATATCCTATTGATAAATTAAATGATGGACAAGCACAAGCTTTTAATATGTGGTTAAGAGAATACATATTTAATTTACTAATTCAGCCATTACATTTATTAATTTATATGATATTATTAGGTTCTGCTATGAGTTTAGCAACACAATATATGATATATCCATTAGTAGTACTTGGCTTTATGCTTCCTGCAGAAAAGATATTACGTAGATTCTTCGGATTTGAGAAATCTTCTACGGCATCTTCAATAGTAGGAGGAGCTCTTGGAGGAGCTGCGGTTATGACTGCAATTAATAAATTAGGAAGTGGAGCGAAAAAGGCGGTAAAAGGAGGAAAAGGAAATCCTTCTGGTGGTAATGATTCAAATAATAGAATTAGAATGGCAGAAAGAACAGCAGATAATCCAGACGACCAAGATGATTTTATTACAGGTGCTTTAAGGGAATCAGAACAGCCAACACAAGAGGAATCATCGCCACAAGAAAATGTTAATGATAGTAGAAGCTTAGAACCAGATTACTATAATGACACACCATATATACCAAATTATGAGGACGAAGAGACTTTAACACCAGAACAAATGGCAGAACAAGATCCAAATTATATGTATATGCATCCAGAGCTATTTGATGATAATGTAGAAAATCAGAATAATAGTAGGGAGCAAGACATTAAAGAACAAGAAGCTCCTCAATTACCAGATGATACTAAGCCTAAAAATCCTCAACCACAAGATGATACTAACTCTAAAGATTCTCAACCACAAGATGGTACTAGCCCTAAAAATCCTCAAACACAAGATAGCACTAATCCTAATGTTTCTCAACCAAAGGATATAAATGAACCAATAAAGAAAGAAAAGAAAAAAGGAAAATTTATCAAGGGAGCAAAAGCAATAGGAGCAAAATATGTGGCTCCTAATTTAGGAAAAGTAGGGCAAGGTTTAGTAAAAGGCGTTGCTATGGGAGTTGGAGCAGCAACTTTGGGAACCATTGGTGTTGCTGCAGGTTTAGCATCAGATGATTATAGCAATGTAGCAAAATATGGTCTTGGTGCTGCAACAATAGGAGCAAGTGTTGGAGGAAGAGTTAGTGTAATGCCATCCAATGCTTATAGAAAAGTAAAAAATACTGGTTCAGAACTAGCTGATACTTATCGAAAAGCAACATATAGTCAAAAACAATACAAAGAATTTATCAATAGAAGATTAGATAATGAATTTATAAAAAATAAAGAAAATCAACAATTATATAAAGAAAAATTTGGTACAGAAAAAATAAATTATATGGGAAGACAAGAAGAAGCATATAAAGTAGCTATGAAAAAAGCAATAGATTATAGAAAACAAGGAGTTACCGATAACAACATTATTATAAAAGCAATGAAGGTAAAATCTAATCATGCTAGTGAGGATTGGGCAGATAGAAGGAGAATTGTATCAGCAAAATTTGCTTCACAAGTTTCCAATGAGAAAGATGTGGAAACTCTACAAAAACGTTTACAGGAAAAAGGAATTTCAGAATCACAAGTTAAAGATCAAGCAAATATGATAAGAAGAATTAGAGGTCTATACTAAGCAGGGAGTAAACTTAAAATATGAATATTCTTAGTTATTATCATCAAAATAGAAAAAAAATATGGACTGTAATCATGGCTATTATTATTTTAATAATAGCCATACAAGCTATTAATGGTATTGTAGAAAATAAAAAAAATAAGAAAGATATTTCTAATAATACTATTAATGCAAATCAATATAAGAACAATTTAAATATTAATATACTATTGTCTGAAGAAGATGTGCAAAAACAAGAAGAGTTAATTATTGATCAATTTCTTCGTTATTGTAATGCAAACAAGATAGAAGAAGCATATGACTTATTAACAAAAACTTGCAAGGAACAGCTATTTCCTACCATAGATATTTTTAAAGTAAATTATATGAATCAATATTTTTTAGAAACGAAATTATATAAAAAGCAATATTATTTAGAAAATACTTATCTTATTACCTTATATCAAGATGCTTTATCTACTGGTAGCATCTCTACAGGAACAATACAAGATTACTTTACCATAGAAAAAGAAAATAATGATATAAAATTAAATATTTGTAATTACATAGGAGATAAAGGAATCAATAGAAATAAAACAGAAGATTTTTTAACAGTAAAAGTAATAAAAAAACACGTCTATAAAGATTATGAACAATATGAAATGCAAGTAACAAATTTAACCTATAATACTATTTTATTAGATAGCCAAGAAGATACAAAAACAATGTATTTAGAAGGAAAAAATAATGTTAAATATTATTCTTTATCCCATGAAATATTAAAGGAAAATCTTATCATAAAGCCAAAAGCAACGGTAAGTTTATTCATAAAATATAATAAAGAATACAATTCTAATCAAACAGTAAAACAATTGGTTTTTTCGGATATTATTTTAGATTATGAACAATATCAACAAAGTACAAAAAAGAATGATTATCAAGATAGGAAAACAATAACTATAACTTTATAAGCCAAAAGTAGTAAGAAACGAGGTGATAGTATGAATGAACAAAATGAGGAAAGTCAAATTGACCAAGCAGAAAAACAGGCCAAGCAAGTTGGAAAAGATATTACAAGAAAAACAGGAAAAGCGTTAGGTAGTTTAGCGAAAAAAGGCATAAAAATGTTAATTCATGCTATTGGAATAAAAGCTATTCCTATTGTGGCAATTATCTGTATTTTACTATTACTATTACCAGCATTATGGTATGGATTAATTAATAGAGTATATAATGCTATAGGTGATATTACGCAATCTATAACGGTAGATAATTCAGGAAATATTATCAAACTTACCACAATTAAAGATAGAAAATATGAAATAGATGACGATGAGTTAAAAGAGAGATTAAATAGATGGCTTAAAAATAATCAAATAAATAAAGAAGAAATAGGATTATCAAATGATTTAAGTGGATTAGAAGATTTTTTAGAAGCAGAAATAATAACAACTTATCCAGACTTAAGAGAAAGAAGTAAAATAGGAACAGAAGTTGCAAGTGGAGAAGTTCAAGGTTGTGTTCAATTTCATAGAAGAATGTTAGATGGAACAACAGTTGTATTAGAATATATGCCATATGAGGATTTTTCATTAGAACTTGCTAAAGTAGGAATTTTGCTAGATGAAAATCAAACACAGCAACAAATTTATTTTGATAAAACAGAAATAGAACAAGTATATAAAAATTTAGAAAATAAATTTACTTTAGATCAAAATGATAATTTAATTGTGGTAAATATAGTAACGTCTCAAAAACAAGTTTTTTATAGTGATTATGCAAAACAAGAAGGCCATACGGATGGAGATATAGATGAATATATATATGACATAGAAGTAACGAGAGTAAATTATCAAACGGTAATTCAAAAATATACTATGCCATTTGAATTTTGTTTAGCATTATTATTAACTTCACAAAATTATGAATTTTGTCAGGCGGTAGCAAATTTAGCAAAAGAATCTACCATTATCATTGATTTACAAGACAACATTACGAATAATGTTACTACTGAGGTTACTAGTTTTGATGTTGAATTTGAGTATGAAAGATATATACAATATTATTATTTATATGTTACAGCTGGACAAGCAACAAGAGGAGATACTTTGCAATATGATCCATATCCAATGAAAGGAACAAGTACATTTGAAGTTAATCCATACAAAACTACGATAAGTACTTTACAAAATAATAATATAAAATTATGTGTAAGACAAGCTAAAACATGGATAGCAGATTATAACTCAGAATATACAAATATTGTTCAAAATCCAACTTTTTCAAATACTAGCACAGAGCCAGATGATGAATCTTTTATAGAAGTACCAGATTATCATGATTTAGCAAGTTCATTAAAATATACATTACAAGAACATGCTGTTATTGTAGAAGATAATAAAGTTGTAAAAGAGAAGAAAACAAATAAAAAAACGGTAACCAATTCTACTATAACGACGAATGAATATCATCAAAATACAGCTGATATAAAGGAAACACCAGAAAAATTTTTATCTTTATTAAAAGTAGATCCTAACACAGGAGTTTTTGATGTAGAAAATTTAGAAAATAATTCTAAATTGATACAGTATAAAAATATCAATAAAACAAAAAAGTCCTCTCCACAAGAAAATATATTAAGTGCTAGAGAAGTATTATATGAATTGTTAGCCTCTAATTCAAAAACAGTGTCACTAGAGGATACAATGAGATACTTAATAAATGTTTATAGAGGAATCACAAAAGCAAAAAAAGCAGAACAATTTGAAATATATGTACCGGAAGAATTTGTTTTTGTAGATGGGGCATGGAGTGTTTTATGGCAAAATAATTATACAAAAGAACAATTTATTCAAATGGTAAATAATTATATTCCACCGAATGGTACTGGAAATAAAGGAAGATCTTACCGAGAATATTATGAAAAACATTTTATTGCTAATGCAGAAAATTATTTTGATATTGCTACTTCTTATGGTTTAGATCCTATGTTTATTTTTTGTATAGGAATTCATGAAAGTGCCTATGGAACTTCTAATATTTCTTACGATAAGGGAAATTTTTGGGGTTGGGGAGCTTATGATGCTACGCCATATCAATCAGCATTATCTTTTGTAGGGGATGCTTCAAAAGGAATAGAGTCCGTATGTGAAGGAATTGCAAATAATTATGTTTCTCCAAATGGTACTTGGTATAGTTGGATTCAGGCAAGAGGTTATGAACCAGCAACAATAGAAGGTGTAGGAGCAAGATATGCTTCTGATAGTTCTTGGGCATCTGTTGTAAAAAAACACATTACTACTATATTTGGAATTTCCGGAGAAACTACTACAGGGCAACCAGAATTAGTAGGAGATGTACAAGATAAAATAGTACAATGGGCAGAATTACAAGTCGGAAAAAGTAGTTTTTATAATACAGCACGAGGAGGTACTTATCAATCAAAAAAATATTGTGCTGCTTTTGTAAAAAGTGCTTATAATGAAGCAGGATTAGGTTATATCAATGGAAATGCTATTGATATTCCACATCCTAACCCTATCACTTATACGTCTACTGGTAAAGTAGATTATAGTAAAATACCAATAGGAGCGTGTGTTGTATCAAAAGGAAGTTCTTCTTATGGCCATGTTGCTTTATATGTAGGAAATGGTTATGTAATTGAAGCAGGTGGAAGTACGATTGTGAAGCAAAAGATTGATGAATCTTATGGAAAATCATATGGATTTTTAGGATGGGGATATGCTGCCACATCTAAAAAAATGGATGAGGTTATGGGAAAAGAAAAATATACTACTTCTGAAATAATGTAGTAAAAGGAGAAAAATGGATAAAAAAGTAAAAGTATTTATAGTAATTATTCTTATTATTATTGTTATTTTGATAGGCATTCTAAGTTACTTGTTCTATATCTTAAAAAATGAACCACAGGAATTAGAAGAAGAGGAAATATATTATTCTGATCAAGATACTCATTTTCGTAGTGAATTAGAAAAAGTTACTTCTAAATATGATTATTTTGATACAGAAGCATGTATTAGAAAATATATTAGTTCTTTGCAAAAATTAGATACAATGCTTTATCAAGAAGATAGCAATACCATAAATAATACAATAGAAATTTATAAAGAAGAATTGTATAATTTACTAGATGAAACTTATATTAATAAAAACAAAGTAACATTACAAAATATGGATAAAAATTTTTCTGATTATTATGCAACATTAAATTTTGAAATAGAAAATATGTATGTAGTAGATGCACAAGAAGAATTAGCAATTTATTTTGTTTATGGAACTTTAGTCAATACAAAGAAAAATACAGTTGAAAAGTATGGTTTTATAGTAAAAAGAGATACTCAAAATTTATTATTTACAATAATACCATACGATTATATGTTAGAAAATGGTTATAAAAAAGAAGAAATAGAAAAACAAAATTTAGATGAACTAAAGAATACAACAATAAAAGCAAATGACAATAATTATTATACTAGTAATGCATATGATGATGAGTATATTTCAAACTATTATTTTAATTTATACAAAAAAAATTTGCAGTATAATGTAGATAATATTTATTATAATATGGAGAAAGAATATAGAGAAAAAAGATTTGGAACACTTCAAAACTATAAAGATTATGTGGAAAAAAATGATAAAGAATTATTAAAATGTAATTTAAATCAATATATAAAAGAAATAAAAGATAATTTTACAAACTATATTTGCAAAGATCAGTATGGTAACTATTATATATTTAAACAAACAAATATTGGAGAATATACTGTTATGTTAGATACATATACTATACAACAAGAAAAATTTAAAAAAGAGTATGAAGTTGCAACAAATAGTGAAAAAGTAGGAATGAATATTAGTAAATGGTTTCAAATGTTAAATGCAAAAGATTATCATTCGGCTTATTCTGTATTATCTACTAGTTTTAAGAATAAAAATTTTATGACAGAAAAAGTTTTTGAACAATATATTAGAAATACTTTATATTCTTATAATGATGTTAATTTAATTAATTTTTCAGATGAAATATCTGGAATATATACATATTATATTGAAATTACAGATAAAGAAAATAAAGAAAATACAACAATAAAAATAAATATTATTATGGAATTATTACAAGATACAGATTATCAAATATCTTTTGAAATAGTTGATTAATCATATAAAAACAGAAAGATAGATTTTCATCAAAATCTATCTTTTTTACTAAAGAACAAAGTAAATAAAAAGATTTACAAAAAAAGAATTCTTATGATAAAATAAGAAAAAAGTGAGGAAAAATCATGGAAAATAAAGACTACATAGGAAAAGTAGTAAAAGTAAAAATTGTAGCAACAAAAAACAATTGGTATTTAGCAAAAACCATACCAGAAAATAAAAAAGTTTATATTGAAGAAGAGAAAGAATACTTTGAGGCAGAACTAGTAGGAAGCGTAGAAAAATGCCTCATTCTAGAAGAAAAAGAGGGAAATTTAATAGGCTTTCTTCTTAGTAATCGTAAATTTGAGTATGAAATAAAAAAAATAGACCAAAGTTTAAGGCAAGAGCAAGAATATGATGACATACAAGACATTTATTTAATGGAACGTTTAAAAATAAAAGGAAAAGTAGTAGGTCTTTATTTTGTGGATTTAGGAGAGATAGGAAGCTATTATTTAGGAACAACACAAATAGGAACTTATACCAAAAAGATAAAAGGAAACAATATACTATTTCGCGAAAATAGTATAGAAAATGAGCTTGCAAAGCAAATAAAAGACGTAGTACAATCCATCGATTTAACCAAAAAAGAAATTTCTTTAAGACAAGAGCAAGAAAAACAAAAACATATCATAGAAAAAGCATTAGGATTAGAGCAAAATAGAGAAATTACGCGAATTGCTACTTTAGATTTAAAACAAAAAATAGAGAAACAACAAGAAAATAACCAAAAAAAAGTAAAAGAAGAGGTACAAAGGCAAGCATTTTCAAACAACAAAGAAAAAGAATCTACCATAAAAGATGTGAATATAAAACAAGAAATGGACACCAAAGACAAAGTAACGGATATGAAAACATTAGGAAAACTCTTAAAAGATAATGGAAAGCTTCCACAAATAGAAGGAAAAGAATTTACCAAAATAGGCATTATTGAATCCGATGAAAGGGATCATTTATTAAATAAGCAAGGCGAAAAAGCGAAAGTAAATACTACTAGATATTCCTTTGTTGCCATTTCAAAAGATGGAAGTGTAGTACCATTAGACATAGAACAAGACCATACAGAAGGAAATAATCCAAGAGAAGTCAACTATCAAGTGAGCCAACAAGGGAAAGTAAGTAAAGACGATGTGCTATCTAGATTTAAATTAGGAGAAGGAACCTTGGCAGTAAAAAATGGCAAGTATGGCGAAATCAAAGTGTATCATTCTCCTCGCAAAACGATAGGAGGAAAAGGAATAGAAGGAAATAAAAGCTTAGATAGAGAACTAGAAACCAATAATGTATGGGAAATTAAAAAAGAAGAAAGAGACTTAGCAGGAGAATATGAAGATGGCTATAGAAGTGTAGAAGAAGGTTACCAAGAGGCAAAATCACATGAAGATGGTACAGGAAAAATAATCGATGATGATAAAATGGAAGCAAAAGACATAGATGGAGAACGAAATACAAAATCGCATGTTCATGACGAAGTAGATTATAATGCTTTAGCTGTAAAATGGGGTTATTATAGAGAAGGAGAACCTAATGCAGATAGGGCAAAAGAGCTATTTGAAGAAAAAAGAAAAGAAAACCCTAAAAAAGAAACAAAAGAAATTATTGATATGGTAACAGAAGATTTAGAAGAAGAATTAGGACATGAAAGAAATAGTAGATATTAAATAAGCATAAAAATCACCTTTATCAAATACATTATAAAAGGTGATTTTTATTATGTTTAAAAGTAGAATTTTTATTCTTTTTCTTATTTTCATCACTTGTTTTGCTACTTTAGTATGGGCAGACGATGTAGAGGAAGAAGATATTAGCATAGAAGATTTGCAAGCATTGGTGGTGGAATCAGCAGCAAAACCAATTCAAGAGCCAACAATTAATGCGAGGTCAGCTATTATTTATGATCGAACAACAAAAGAAGTCATATGGGGGAAAAATGAAACAGCAAAGAGAGCCATGGCTTCTACTACTAAAATCATGACAGCCATTGTAGTGCTAGAAAACAGTAATTTATCCGATGTAGTAACCATATCGAAAAAAGCAGCAGGAACCGGTGGTTCTAGGTTAAAAATAACAGCAGGAGACAAAATTAGTATTCAAGATTTGCTATATGGGTTATTGCTTCGCTCACGGAAACGATGCAGCCGTAGCATTAGCAGAGCATGTAGGAGGGAGCTTAGAAGGGTTTGCTAAACAAATGAATCAAAAAGCAGAAGAATTAGGTTTAAGTAATACACATTTTGTTACGCCACATGGCTTAGATGATAGCAATCACTATACGACGGCTTATGAACTAGCTTTGCTTACGGATTATGCTTTAAATAACAAAACATTTGCTAAGATAGTCAATACTTCCAATATCAACATTACGATTAATGGAAGTAGTAGAAATATTTCGAATACAAATGAATTATTGGGATATATGGAAGGAGTAGATGGTGTAAAAACTGGATTTACCAATGGAGCTGGAAGGTGTTTAGTCACTTCCTGTACCAGAAATCAAAATCAAATTATTACAGTAGTACTTGGCTGTGATACCAAAAAGCAAAGAACATCCGATAGTATGAAACTAATAGAATATGCTTTTGAAAATTATACTAGAATCAATTTAGAAGAAAAAATCCACCAAGAATTTGAAAATTGGAAACAAATGAATAGCAAACGCATATATATAAACAAAGCAGATAAAGAAAATTTAGAGTTAACATTAAAAGAGGTAAAAAGAAAAGTAATTCCAATCAAAATAGGAGAAGAAGAAAAGATTCATATAGAAATTAATGCTATCTATAAGTATGAAGCACCTTTAGAAAAAGGAACCAAAATAGGAAATATAGTAGTAAAAAAACAAGATGAAATACTAGAAATAGTGGATATTGTTAGCAACAAATCAGTAGAAAAGAAGAATGTGCTTTCTTATTTATTTGAATTTCTACATCTTCTAGGAACGGGAGAATGTCTATAACAACCTATAACAGTTTGATATATTTTGATAAAACCATTTCAAAACTATTGACTTTTGATGATAAATTTGCTATGATAGATATGCTTTGATAAAAAGCATATGCGGAAATAGCTCAGTTGATAGAGCGCTGCCTTGCCAAGGCAGAGGTCGCGGGTTTGAGCCCCGTTTTCCGCTCCATTTTTATAATAGGAGCAAAATATTCGGCTTTAAATATTCAACTTTAATTATTCGGCGCTATAGCCAAGTTGCTGAGGCTGTTCGAGCTTTAGCGAGTTACAGCGTCAGTATGCAGCGAGCGAAGCGAGTCGCAGGTAAGGGAAACTTATTCAGGTGTGAAAAAATTTAATTATTCGGCGCTATAGCCAAGTGGTAAGGCACGAGTCTGCAAAACTCTGATCCCCGGTTCAAATCCGGGTGGCGCCTCCAAAGTATTGGTTCAATGTCAATAGTTGGGGTGAAACATCTGTAAAGTTGTTTTGCACCAGCTTTTTAATTGGGTTGAAAAAGTCT
>CANQTK010000031.1 GCA_947626735.1 uncultured Clostridia bacterium | reverse complement strand
ACTTTATTATTAATTCTAAGCTTTATTATATATTTAAAACTTGTATTAAAGTTTTCCGAAACTTCTTGACACTAATTTGTCAGTTTTTCATGTTTTTTGTATATTTTCGGTTTAAAGTTATATTTGCTTGTTGTTTTGTTTAATTCATTGATACTCTAGTGTTTTCATTCACTTTATGTGTTAATATTTATGTTTATTTGTTGTTATTTAATTGGAAAATTTTACATAAAAATATATTTTAGTATTTTGTACTATATACTAAAATCTATTTTTTCTTTACTATATATATTCGCTTTATTATCTTTTAATCCAATCTGCAATGGCTTCTATTAGTATTATCAAAAGTATCATAATAAAAATTCCAGTTAATACTCCTACTGAATCTATACAAACATCTCTTATACTTGGTCCTCTTCCTGGTATTAAACCTTGATGAATTTCATCAGTAACTGCATAAACAACTCCTATTAGAATACTTACCAATAATTTAAATTTATTTTTCATATTAAATGTGCATAAAAAGCCCATAACAGAAAATCCTACTAAAGTATAAATACTAAAATGAGCTAATTTTCTAACAATAGGATGCAATTTTGCTATGTAATGAAGTTTCATGCTAGAATCCATCGTTTTAATTTTAGAAAATATTTCAACAAAAAATGCTGTTACTTTTCTACTAAGGTTTCCAGATTCTATTCCATTTTGTGCCGAAAAATTAAAAATAATATAAAATGTTACAAGTAGCAAACATAGAAATAGAATTCTTTTTAATATTAAATTCTTTTTAAATTTAATTTGTGTCTCCATGATATTTTCCTTTTTTACTCTATTGTCAATCTTTGTTCTATTGTTTGTAACTCTATATAAGTTCTACCATCACTAACAGATATCTCTTGTCCACCTACATTTTCTCCATTTAGTATAGTTCCATCTTTGTAAGTATATTTTGTTTTACTACTTCTTGAAGTTTTACTCCATGTAATTGGCACTGCATATCCATTGGTTATAAAGTATCCCTCTCCTGTTCCAGTAGTATATAAATTCCAATAATAGTTATCGTCGCACATTCTATATCCTACTTTTTCAATTATAATATTTTTTGTAGTTACTTCTTCTTTTGTGTTGTGGTCTATACACTTATTTCCACTTTCATAGCGAGTGTACATTTTTGTTTCTTCATTATATTTAAATGAAGTTACATTAGGCTCTACACCATAAGGAATGGTTATTGTGTTTGCTGTTTTTGCTTCTGCTATTGAAGATAAATCAGTATCTTCTACATTATAATTTAATAGTATAGAGGAATTAGAAGTTGTTCTCATGCCTTTTGATTGTACTGCACTATTTAACTTGCTTATTGATGTATATGCAGTATGTTCTGAAGCTAAATTTTCTGGATTATTTCTATAATATGGCTCTCCATATAATCCTTGTAAATAATCTATACTTCCTGCTTTCAAATCATCTTCTGCATAATGACTCCATCCAAAGCAACAAAAAATGGCGTCAGATTCTAAAGCAAAATCCACAAAATTATGTCTTGCACTTCTTATTGTACCTAATACTAAATCTTCTTTTATATCTTTATAAAGTGCAAGTAATCTAGAAGTATTTCCTTCTGTTGGTATTTCATATATTAAATATGCTCTATTTAGCCCTTCTTGTACCTTTACTGCTACAGGTGTATTATTAATTGTTACTGCATATGGTCTTGTTTTTGAGTTAATGTCGATAATATCTACTTTTTCTTTGGGAATAGATGATGTTGTATTTTCTCCTTGATTTTCCACACTTGTTTTTGCAAGATTATCCTGTTTTAATGATAAGTTTTTGTATATTAATATACCTGCTAATACTGCAATAATGATTACTAATATTATTATTGCATAAATTATAGTACGATTTTTATCAAAATTTGTATGTTTTTCTTTTTTCATAATATCAACTTCTTTCCCACTCTATTTTCTATTTATGGTATTATGCAATTCATCTCTTTATAATTCCTTTTTTACTAAATTAAGTGCTTCTAATATTACTTTATCCATATCAAAGTATTTATATTGTCCTAATCTTCCACCAAATATAACCTTTTTATCTTTATCTGCTAATTCTTTATATTTAGCATATAAGGCAGTATTTTTTTCATCGTTCATAGTGTAATATGGTTCTTTTCCTTGTACCCACTGATCTGGATATTCTTTTGTAATGATTGTTTTATTTACTGCTTGTCCTTCTGGTATTTTTCCTAAACTTGGTCCATATTCAAAGTGTTTATGTTCTATAATTCTAGTATAAGGTATTTCATATTCTGTATAATTTACGACTGCATTACCTTGGTAGCTTTCCTTTTCTAATTCTTCTGTTTCAAATCTTAAACTTCTATATTCTAATTCTCCATATTGATAATGATAATATTTATCAATTGGACCTGTAAAAATAATTTTATCCGCAATTTCTTCCAATTCTTCTTTATGGTCAAAAAAATCATAGTTTAGTTTTACTTCTATGCCATCTAACATTTTTTCTATTATTTTTGTATAACCACCTATTGGAATACCTTGATAAATATCATTAAAATAATTATTATCATAAATAAAGCGAACTGGTAACCTTTTTATAATAAAACTTGGTAATTCTGTTGCTCTTTTCCCCCATTGTTTCTCAGTGTAACCTTTTACTAATTTTTCGTAAATGGTTTTACCTACTAAACTTATCGCTTGTTCTTCTAAGTTTTTAGGCTCTGTAATATTAGCTTCTTGTTTTTCTTGTTCTATTTTTTGCTTTGCTTCTTCTGGAGTAAATACGCCCCACAACTTATTAAAAGTATTCATATTAAATGGCATATTATATAATTCATCCTTATACCTTGCTACTGGTGAATTGGTATATCGATTAAATTCCGCAAATTGATTAATATATTTCCATACTTCTTTATTACTTGTGTGAAAAATATGTGCTCCATACTTATGTACATTAATTCCATCTATATTTTCTGTATAAATATTTCCTGCTACATGTGCACGTTTGTCTATCACTAAACATTTCTTTCCTTTTTTATTTGCTTCATAGGCAAAGATAGAGCCAAATAAACCACTGCCTACAATTAAATAATCATACTTCTTCATTTTTTTCTCCTCTATTTTTTATTATGTATTTTTTTAATTTGTTTAATATTTCATAAACAAACTCATCTTTTAATATGATTATTAATGTTCCATATATTATTATTCCAACTATTATTTGTAAAATTATAGAAATCAAAGTATTTACTACAAAATTTCCAATTATGAAACAAACCACATACATAATTAAGCTTACTATTCCATATTTTTTACTCATTTTTAATATATAGTCTAAATGAAAATCTTTTCGTACAAAATATATTTGTATTAATGTAACTGTAAGTTCTGCAATTACTGTTCCTATAGATGCTCCTATTGCTCCATATTTTCCTATTAATATCGAATTCATTACAAAATTTATTATTGCTCCCCCTACAACTGAAATTGTATATTCTTTTTGTCTTTTGGTAGGAAGCAAATATTGAGTGCCTGTTACATTGCTTAATCCTATTAATAATATGATTGGGCTTATAATCTTCATTAATATTGCTACTTTTTCATATCCTTGTCCAAAAAAGATAGGAACAAATTTATCTGATACTGCTATGATTCCAAATATAATTGGAAATGCAAGTAAAAATACTAAATGAAATGATCTATTCATATATTCTGTCACTTTTTCTTTTTTACCACTTGCAAATGTATTTGCTATTCTTGGAAGCATTACTGTTCCAAGAGAGGTTACTACTGTTAAAAGCATTTTTATTATTTTTTGACTTTGCTCATAATATCCTACCTCAGATTTATTTGCAATGATAGTTCCTATCATTGTTCTATCTAGTAAGGTATAAACTTGAATTGCAATTTGTGGTATAAATAGTGCCATGGTTGGTTTTAAATGTTTTATTATTTTTAATTCTCTTATTTTTATTTTAATAAGAAATTTTGGTAAGTATAACCATAATGAGATATTTCCTATTAAAATAGATAAAACATAAATTATAAAATATACTGGTAAATCTGCTTCTGTCTTTACAAATGTAAAAATACATACAATACTAATTAATTTCACTAATGTATTACGTATTACTGTTTTTTTAAATTCTTCCATTCCTTGAAAGAACCAACTTATATCTAAGCAATTTCCTATAATTTCTAGCATTAATATCTTATAGTATATATTATAATTATTCTTTCCAATTGCAAAAGTAAAGTAAAACAATACTAACGATATTAACATTGTAATAATTCTTAATATTATTATTTCCCAAAAAGTGATAGAATACTTTTTCTTATCATTTTGCTCGTATGCTATTTGTCTTTGTCCATATAATGCAATTCCTAATGAACCAAATAATATAAAATATGCAGAAATAGAAATTGTATAACTATATATACCAATATTTTCAGCTCCTAACACTCTTGATATATACGGCGTTGTAATTAATGGTAACAATAGTACTAATATTTGATATGTTAAATTATATATATAGTTTTTTGCTATTGATTTCTTCATTCTTATTTTTTTCCTTATTATTGATAATATATGAATATGCAAGTGCCAAAATATAGTTCATAGTTTGTGTGTACATAAATATTGTTGTTGTAAATAATGCAAAAATTACTAATTCAAATGCAATTATATTATATTGTTTATATTTTATTGACATTACTAATATATATATATATGGAAATAAATATAGTATAAATAAATATATTCCTCCTTGTGCTAGTAAAGTCATTAGTGAATTGCTTAATCCCATATTAGAAAATCTAAAATTACTCATATGACTTTTAATTATTTCATCATTATCATATCCATTTCCTATTATTGGTGATTCCTTCCATGCCTCATAAGATGCTTTATAATCATCAATTCTAGTTTGTCCAGATGATGTTTTTATTCTTTGTATAAAAACAATTACTGAAATTATTAATAAAAAAACTATTGCTATTATCATAAATATTTTTATCTTTTTATTTATGCTTTCTTTTTCCATAAATTTGATTATAATATTTAAAATATATATTAACGACATTACTATAATACCTGTTGTAGAAAATGTAGTTATTATAGTAAGTATTAATATTAATTCTAGAATTTTGTTATTTCTTTTTAATATAAATTTTTCAATTGCTAAAGATATACATAATATTAAGCTATACATAGGTGCTTCAGTAAAAATGCCAGTATTTCTTTGAATATTAAGACCAAATCCATTGAATACTTGTGTTTCAAAATATATATTTAAAAAGGATTTTATTTTAATTTCTTTTTCCCAATGTATTTCTACCGTATTAGTCATATCAAAAACATTAAACACAGAAATAAATGTATAAAATAATAATGATATTATAGCTAATATAACAATTACATTTACTAATTTTTTTAATATTTCTATATTTTTACCTTTTATATTTATATATACGTACATCGGAAAAATAATTGCAAATATAGTTATAAAATTCATAGTTTCTATATTATTAAAAATTATAAAAATTAATAAATATAAAAAATATATAATTATCAGTTTATGATATTTTATTATATCATTTTTAATATTTAAAAGACTTTCTTTTAAGTTTTTTTTATAAATAAAATATATAAAAATATATGCTATTAATACTATAATTAATAATATGTTAAAATGAAAATTTACCCTTGTTAATTTAGCATATATAGAATTTGTATTTAATATAATTAAGATTACTATAACATATTGTAATATTTCTTTCAGACTTTTTTTAACATTATTAATCATTGATATTATGTTCCTCCATTTTTTTATATATATTTAATATTTCATTAACTACTCTCTTAGTAAAATAACCGTTTTGTACTTTCTTACTTAATTTTATAATATTTTCTTTTTTCTTATTGTAATCTATTAAGTTAATGTCATTTATATCATAAATATTATTAATTACATAACCTATATCATATTTTTTTACTAAATCTGAAATTGCGGATTTTTCCCAAACTACAACAGGAATTCCCGCTGCAATATAGCAAGATAATTTATGTGGAGTATTATATTTAGTATAATTTTTTAATTGATCATTTTCATCAGTTTCGTCAATATTTCCATCCCAAACTAAACCTAAATTTCCTTCTATCTTACTAGGTAAGTCATCTGGTAAAAATTTGCCTTTGTATATTATCTTTTTATTTTCAAATTCCATATTTTTGGAACCGTATAGATTCAAACAAAAATTCATTTTATTGGAATCTAACTGTTTTAAAAATGTTGCTTTATCTAAGTTTCCTGTATATATGACATTTATATTATTTTGATCTATTGCAGAATTCTGGCTAAATTCATCTTTACAACATAAGTAATCAAATAATTCTAAAATATATATTTTTTCATTTTGTATATTTTTTGAAACTAAATAATTTTTCATTTTTTCATTATGTACAACTATAAATTTACATGTATCTAAAAATTTTATTTCTTTATCTTCTATTTCTTTGTTTTTTCTTCTTAGACCTTCTAAATCATGTACTAATGCTATTTTATTTTTGGCATTTTTAGTAACACTAATTTCATTAGTTAATGGAAATTGCATAAATATTATATCTCTTCCACGAAAAAATCTTATGCAGAATAATGCTTTTTTAATTTTGTATATAAATTTATGTATCTTATCTTTTTCTTCTTTTCCTGACAATATCAATGTATGTTTCTTACATTGGTAATCTCTAACAAGAATTTTTTCAATATCTAACTTTGCTTTTGGCCCTGCATTTAATAAAGTCGTGTTATATTGTGAAATTATTATCATATTTCGTTATCTCCATTCTATTTTTCTTAATTTTATATTTCAAAACTTGATTTAGTTGGTAATATCTTTTCAAATGCATTTTTTAATTGTTCCTTTGCAATTTCAAAGTTGTCCATGTTTTTATCTTGTATCATATCATTAACACAAATTAATTTATATTTTTGTTTCATAATTTTATCATATACTTTTTTGTTATAGTTATGATCATTATTAAGTGCAAAATTTCTACCAATTCTCGAGTTTCTAGGATGAAATTGACCAGTTGCTATTTGCCAATCTTGAATTAACCACTGATTAACATCTAGTGCACATCTAAACTTATGTTTACATGTTTCATCTAATACATCATATTCTTTATTCCACAAAGTTTCAAATGTTGATTTTTTGTAAGAATTTGGTAAATGCTGATTTAAAATACCTGGAAATTTTTTAAATGGTAATAAGCAAAATGTTCTTATTAAATATTTCCCATATTTTATATTAAACCACTTTAAAAAATTTTTTTTCATTACATCATTCTTGTCAAAGTATGAATTTATAATATCCATATTAGCAACTTCTATATGATTTTTATTTTCTCTATATGATATATGAGCATTTAAAATTGCACTGTCACAAGGTAAATTATCTTTGAAAAAATCTGTTTTCTTAACAGATTTTATAATAAATGTATCATCATTAAAGAACACAAAATTTTCTGATAAACCTTTTATTCTATGAAGATTTAATTCAATTGGATTTGCACTAAATGTAGGTAAATATTTTTCAGGAATATAATCCTTATGATTAACTATATTTAATTTTGGATTATTAATGTTTAACCATTTAGGAAGATGTCCCCATGTTACAAAGTGTATTTTATTTACCCATGGTGCAAATTTTTCTACAGCTCTAAACCAATACTGTAAATTGTCCCAATCTCTATATCTTATATTTCGACTATCAATATCAGTATCATTTGGTAAATATTTGTTCTTTTCTTTTTGCCATTCTTTATCATTTCCATCAACCCATATTATTACAAAATCTATTTTATCATCCTTCATATTTTATCTCCTTCCTGTTATTTTTTCATATATTTTCCACATTATTTTGTAGAATGATGTTCCAAAATTAATAGATATTAATGCAATTTTATCACGCTTTTTTAATCTTTTATCTTTTAATACACTTTTGGAATTTTCTTTTATATATGAAATAAGTTGTTGTTCTATTTTTGGGTTCTTATTTTTACTTTTTAATAATTGTGTTAATGTACTTAAATATGCATACATTAATCTTCTATTTGCTGCTTGTTCTAAATCTGGATATTTATTTTTAATATAATTACTCATTTCTTCTGTAGATGTAATTAAATCCATTTTTTTAGGTGAAAATTTTTTATTAGTTATTGAATCGTCTCTTATTACATAATTGTATATAGATTTTGAAATGATAGAAATTCTTTTACTTTTATCAATTAATTTATAAGTAGTAGCTGCATCTTCAAATATTCTTCCTTTTGGATACCTTATTTCTTTAAACAGTTCTAATTTATATAATTTAGACCAAGCTGATAAATCTATCCCTTCATCATATAAAATCCTTTTTAACACTTCTTTTGGTTCTAAAATTGCTTCTTCTCCAGTTGCTTTTTCTAAAATAGTTCCTGTATCATAAATTACTTTATGAGCACCAACTGCTATATCTGCTTCATGTTTTTTGATA
Organism: uncultured Clostridia bacterium; assembly: GCA_947626735.1. GTDB lineage: Bacteria > Bacillota > Clostridia > TANB77 > CAG-508 > UMGS1663. Next base: position 9,291 of record CANQTK010000031.1, on the reverse strand, counting down.
GCATTATATAAAATTTCTATATAATTATTTTCTACATAATCATCAGAATCTATAAATGAAATAAAAGCTCCTTTTGCTATATCAATTCCTGCATTTCTTGCATCAGATAATCCACCATTTTCCTTATGGATTACTTTAATTCTATTATCTTTTTTAGCATATTCATCACAAATATTTCCAGAGTTATCGGTTGAACCATCATCAACTAATATAATTTCTAAATTAGCATAAGTTTGTTCAATAATTGAGTCTATACACCTATTTATATATTGTCTTACATTATATACTGGAACTATAACACTAATTAAATCTTCCATTTTTAAAAACTCTCTCCATATTTTTTTCCTGTAAATTTAGCTTTTAAAAATGCAGTTCCTTTTTTCAGCCAATTTACATTTTCCATATCAATAACTCTTACTTCTTTATATGGTAAGTGATTTGTATTTATCCATATATCTAGTAAAAGTTCACTTATTCTACCAAAAAATCTTGCATGGAATGCATCATATTGTGTTGCATCTATTCTTTGTTCTAATTCAAAAAGAATAGAAAATAACCACGTGCAGTATTGGTCTAATAATTCTTTTTTCATAATAAACATATTAAACATATGAGCAGATGTTCTTTTATGTAGCCTATCAAATTCTTTAATATATTCTGGATATTTTTCTTGTATTATTTTTCTTGTTTCATCTAATGGCTCAACATATAAAGCATGTTTATAGTGATTATATAAATTTTCTATAAAGTATTTTCTTTTTTTAGATAATATAATATCGGTTGTATCTAATATTTTTTCTACTTGTTTTCTATTTAATAAAATTTTAAACTTTTTTTCTTCATTCAATGGTATTATTTTATTACAAGCAAAATGCCTTCTATAATGGGTTAAGCCAATATAATCTGCCTTTAAATTTTTCCAAGCCCAATATAAAGCAGTTAACTCACAATAATATGGATTTTTAGAAGAAATATTTTCTCCTTCATTATCTGGTTGATAATCTAATATTTTTTCTTTTCCTTCTACTCCAACTTGCACAGGTAAATATATATCACTATTTGGCACTTCATATTGTTTATGAAGTGCAATGAGTATTTTTATATTTTTATCTTCCATTTTTATATTGCTTCTCCTTTTCTAAAAACTCTTCCTACTGTTTTTAGAAGTATTTTAAAATCTAGCCATAATGTTCTATTTTGAATATAAAAAATATCCATTTCAAGCCTTTCTTTAAAATCTACATCACTTCTACCATTTACTTGCCAATAACCTGTAAGTCCTGGTTTTACTGTTATAATTTGTTGATATTTGCTTTGCATATCTTCCTTTTCTCTATAAAGATAAGGTCTTGGTCCTACTAAACTCATTTCTCCTTTTAAAACATTAATGAATTGTGGAAACTCGTCTATACTCGCTTTTCTTAAAAATTTTCCTAATTTTGTGATTCTAGGATCGTTTCTTAATTTTTTATATTGAAAATATTCTTCTCTTGCTTCCTCATTTTCGTTTAAATATTCCCATAGTTTTTCGTCTGCATGCATGACCATAGAACGATATTTATAGAGTTTAAATTCTTTTCCATCTTTGCCTATTCTTAGTTGATTGAAAAATAAAGGTCCTTCATTTTCTTTCGAAATTTTATTTACTATGTATAAAATAATGGTAAGCGGAATCAGAAAAACAATACCAACTAGTGCACCAATAACATCTATTGTTCTTTTTACAATGCTATATATAATTTTTTCTTTGTTTTTTATTTTTTGTTTATTTACTTGAGTTTCTAATTCAATTTCATTTACTAAAATGGCATTATTATTTTCTAAATTACTGTCCATTTTTTCTTTTCCCCCTAGTGAATTTGATTATATAATTTATTCATAATAATGTCAAACACTTTTTGTCTTTTTTTGGCATTTTTTGAAAGTTTTTAGAAAAAAAGTTATGCTAAATTCTATTTGTTTGTATTATGCTTACTTTTGATGCTTATGTAAATAATTAATTAATACTTTTAGAATTTTATAAAAACAAGCCTAAGATTTTCTATTTCATGGATTTGTTTAGAAAACCTTGGGCTTATTATATTGATCTTATTTACTATAACCTGTTTTATTTATTATTTTATCACTAATTGTTTTAACTGTATTTGATACTGTATAATCTGTTTCACCAAATAATTCTTCATGCATTTTTACTACATTGCTTTCTAAGGTAACTGGTGCTGCATACCATGTAGGAGTAGTATAGCCTCTTACTTCATAAGGCCAACCCAGACTATTAGAAATTTTGTATCTCATTACATTTGGTATTTCAGACAAGATACTTCCCGATGAAATATTTGTGTAGAGATTTGGTAATATCTGATCTAATATGTGATTAATTTCTCCAATATTTTTAGTTTGTAATTTTTTAATCATAGCATTTAAGACATCTCTCATACGCTCTGTTCTTTTGTAATCTCCTCCTTCTGTGTATCTTATTCTTCCATAAGATAATGCTTGTACACCATCTAAATTATAGGTTCCAGCTTTTGGTATATATTGAGACGATTTTCCCGTTTTATTTCCTGTTTCAAGCATATAGTCATGAATATAATTATTTAAGTATTCCACTTCTTCTGATGTAATTTCCATTTCTATACCACCTAGTGCATTTACTGCATCTACGATACAATTAAAATTAACTGTTACAAATTCTTTTATATTTAAGTCTAAGTTTGTATTTAGCATATTTAATGCTAATGGTGCTTCTCCATAAAAATAAGCATGTGTTGCCTTATCTAGACCATGTCCTTCTATTTGTAAATACGTATCTCGATATACTGATACTAATTTTACTTCTTTTGTATTATTATTGATACTTGCAATCATAATGCAATCACTTCTATTTCCTTTTCCCATGTCTAAGTCTCTGCTATCTACTCCAAAAATAGCAATATTACGATAGTCAGATAAATTTTGATCTACTTGAGTATCTATATTTAAATCTTCTTCACTAATATTGACTTGTTGCATTTTTCCTAACTTGTCACTTACATACCAATATCCACCAGCTACAATACCTACTATAATAAGAATAATTAATAATATAATAATTCCAAATATTTTTAACCCTTTTTTATTCTTTTTTTTATTTTTTTGTTCGTGTGTTGTATGTTTTCTTGCCATTTTTATTTCCTCCTTCATTTTATAAGACCTATTGTAACATTATTTTTTATATTTGTCTATTTTTCTTGCTATAAAATTGAATAAATTTTAGTGAAAAAAGGAAAAAACTAATAAAAAAATATTTTTTATTATTAACAATCTCTAAAAAAGAACAGTTTCCTGTCCTCTTTCTTTTATTTTTTATTTTAATGTTTTGCCACGCTTTCACTCTTTTTATTTGCAATCAAACTCAATATTATTCCTATTATGCTAAATATAATTCCCACGAATAAGAAAATAAACATGATATTTTGGATAGCATTAATTAAAACATTTGAAAATGCTTTATTTAGAAGTAAAATGTTTTGTATTCTCATAGTAGAACTTTCTACGATTTTAAGAATAATGAATAAGATACCTGTACTGATACTTGCAATAGAAAAATATTTTAAACTTTCTTTTTTGTTAATAGTAAGAAGTAAAATAGCTACTACTATAGTTGCTACATAAGGTATCATTTGAGCCTTAGTTAGTGTATTTTGTATTTTGGAAAGTACACTTTGAATTGTTGGTATGTATTTTTCTGCATAAGCAATTCCATCACTATAGATATTAGCAATTGTGCTTACATAGATATCAATTTCTTGTTGTTCACTTGAATTTACTTTTTTATTATTTTCTTGTATCACTTGGTTAATTTTTTCTTGTAATCTGGTTTTTACTCCTTCTGTATCTATTGACATTTTGGTTCCTGTATAAAGATAGTGTATTAGTGATTGAATATCTTTTTTTACTTGTTCATCTGTCATAACACCATCTAAAATAGTTTCATCTAGACCAGATTGTATCGTATTATCTTTAAAACTTTCTAAAATTTCATGATACATTTCAGTATAATAATTGTTTTTATCTAAGACACCTAAAATATATTTTTCGCTTAATATTGTTTTGGACACAATTGTAATTGCGACACTTACTACTAATAGAACGATTAATACAAATGTTAATAAATATGAAATAATTTTTTTTATCATTTTTTATTTTCCCTTTCTTTTTAGTCTAAACTTGCATAAGCAATAAATCTATGTGTAGCGTGCCCAATGCTATTAACGGGATAGCAAGTATATAACATTAATATTTCTTTTTCTTTTTGAACTGGTACTGCATCCGTTTCTGTCTGATGTACTACTTTTGTATCGTATACAGTATAAGTATAATTTCCATATACTGCTTCTATTTTTATTTTAGTACCTAATTGTATTTCTGGTAATTTTCTTAAAAATCCACGCGTATTATGTGCCATACAAATGATAGAGCCACCTTCTCCTGGAAAATATCCACCAGCAGTTTGACCTACACCGTATCGCAAAATAGAAAGTGTATCTCCATAATATAATGGTAAATTAACATCTAAATCTTCTATGATAAGGTTAGCATATCTTGTACCATATTCTGGATAACTTTCCAATTTGTTATGTTCTAAATCTATTTTTACTTCACTTAATACTTTTTTACTTGTATCAATGGAAACTCTGTTAATTAGCGATATTGCCATGCTAATTTTAGAGGAAAATAGTATGATAATAATAGCTACGATAATGGCTACATATACAAAAGCAACTATTATGTTGCTAATAGTTGCTTTTAGTATTGTATTTTGTTTACTTTGCTTTTTACGCATTAGCTTCTAACCTTTTTTACTACTACTGTTCCAGCAATGGCAATAATTGCTACACCAGCTAATACTACATATACTAAGTTGCTACTTCCTGTTTGAACTAATTTTCCATTATCAGCAGATGCAGAAACTAGTAATTTTGTTCCTTCATATAGATCTACAGTTCCATTTTTGCTGTTTGCAGATACTGTATATCCTACTTGTTTAGCTGCTTCGTTTGCAAGTGAAAGTAATTTTTGTTGAAGTGCAGAATCGTTTTTAAGTTCTGCTGGAGTTACTAAAGAACTTTTTATGCTTTCAACAGATTCTTTGATGTTATTAGCTTGTGTTTCTGTTAAATCATCTGGTAAATATCTATCTACCATAACTTCATAATCATCTGTGTCATATCCTTTCTTTGCAGCCTCAGCTAATGCTTCTTTTAAATATGCCTCCAAATCAGTTTTTACAGAAGCGTTTACAACTGTACATGCTAATGTTAAAACTAGCGCAATTAATAATGTAATTGTTAATGCTTTTTTCATTTTAAAATTCTCCTTTCGTGTTTTTATGTACTAATTATAACATTAAAAATTTTTTTTGCAATACTTTTTTTAAATTTTTTTCATTTTTTTTAACTTATTTTATCTTTTAAATTTTTTTCTTTTTATATCCTATATATAATGAAATATTTTAATAATGGCTATATATAGAAAAAGCAACTATTATATTACTAATAGTTGCTTTTAATAATATACTTTTTTTAGAATATCTCTTATGTATTAGCTTCTAACCTTTTTTACTATTACGGTTCCAGCAATGGCAATCATTGCTATACCAGCTAATACTACATATACTAAGTTACTGCTTCCCGTTTGAACTAAATTACTTTCGTCTTTTACTGTATAAATGTGTGTTCCATCTTTGTAAATATCAATTCCGTCTGCATTGAATTTCAATGTTACGCCAGCAATGGCTGCTGCTTCATTTGCTAAAGCTCTTAGTTTAGCTTTTATCTCTTCTGGTAATTTTTTTACATTTGTTGTGTTTCTTTCTTCCATAATTTTGTCAGCTTGTTGTGCTAAAGCTAAGATTCTATTGCAGTCTGCATCACTTAAAGGGTAATCTGTTAAATATTTCACCATTTTTACTCTATCAGCTTCCTTCATTCCATATTGAGACCCAATAGCATAAAGTTCATTTGGTAATGTTTCAGATGTTGCAGCACTTACCATTGTTGCAGATAAAGCTACTACCATTACCAATAAAATTGCAATTGAAATTAATTTTTTCATTTTCAATTTTTCCTTTCTTATTTTCATGTACTAATTATAGCATTTATTTTTGTTTTTTCAATACTTTTTTAAATTTTTTTACATTTTTTGTATTTATTTGTTTCATCTATTGATTTTAATAGGTTTTTGTTATAAATCAAAGCTTTATGGAATTCATTTTTTATAGTATCTATTTTTTATTATTAACTTATAAATTAAAAATAGATTTTATAATCATTTGATGCATTGGTTTATTTTATTGTGTTTATTATCATTTTTTAGAGTTTTTTGTCGAAATATTTTTATTGACTTTTTAACTTATATGTATTATCATTTTATTACATAATTAGACAAACAAAAAAGAAGGAGGAATGTTCTATGGACAAAAAGGATTTAGAAGCCATTGGTCAACTTTTGGATGACAGATTCGAAGCTTTTGAAATTAAAATGGACAAGAAACTGGATGACAGATTTGAAGCTTTTGAAGTTAAAATGGACAAGAAATTAGATGACAGATTTGAAGCTTTTGAAGTTAAAATGGACAAGAAATTGGATGACAGATTTGAAGCTTTTGAAGTTAAAATGGACAAGAAATTAGATGACAGATTTGATGACTTTAAGTGTGTATTTTCTTCTGAAATTGCAGAGGTATTTCACGATTTAATATTTACAATTGATGCAAGATTCAAAGAAATGAAAAATAATATGGATCAAAAATTTGCTATTTAAGATAAAAAAATTGATTTATTATTACAATATCCAAAAAACAATTTAATGAAACATGAAGAGTATGATCAGAATTTTTCTAAAATTCATTCTCAATTATTAAATCATGATATACGATTAAATTCTTTAGAAACTTTATCTAGTTCTGCTATGTAAAGTTTTAAAAATCAAAAAAATATTATAAATATAAGTTTGTCTAATTATGTAACAAATTATATTTATAATATTTTATTTTTTACATTCTGTCTGGCATTTGAATTCCTAATAAATTTGCTCCTACTTTTAAAATATTGCCTACTACATAAGTTAAGTATAAACGAGCATTCTGCACTTCTTTTTCTTCTCCAATAATCTTGTTATGATTATAGAAACTACTAAAAGCTTGGCTAAGCTCTATTAAATATCTTGCTAAAATAGATGGTTCATTCTTCTCTACTACTTGTTTTAATGTGTCTGCAAAGTTTGCAATTGTTTTTATTACGGCGCAAGAAGCATCGTCTGCTAAAATATTTGTATTTATTTCTTTATATTCTGGCACATATCCTGCTTTTTCTAACACGCTTTTGGTACGTACATAAATATACTGTACATAAGGTCCTGTTTCTCCTTGAAAATTTAGCATTGTATCCCAATCAAATACTTCATCTTTAATTCTACTATTAGATAAATCGTTAAAAATAACTGCTCCAAGTCCTACTTTTTTGGCAACTTCTTCTTTATCTTCTAAATCTGGATTTTTTTCTTCTATTACTTTTAAAGCTCTTGCTATGGCTTCTTTAAGTAAATCTTCTAGTTTTACAATATTGCCTTCTCTTGTTGACATTTTTCCTGTTTTTAGTCTTACCATACCAAATGGTACATGTTCTAAACCATTCGTGTATTTTTTATCTAACCCTAATAATTTTGCTACTTCAAATACTTGCTTAAAGTGTAATACTTGTTCATAAGAAGTAACATATAAGGCTTTATCAAAATGATAATTTCTTGCACGGTATAAAATAGCTGCTAAATCTCTTGTGGCATAAGTGGTAGAGCCATTCGTTTTTTCAATCATACATGGTGCCATATTTTCTAGTTCAATTACTCTTGCTCCTTCGGATTCTACCAATTTACCTGTTTTTTCTAAAGTATCTACTACCTCTTTCATTTTATCAGAATAAAATGCTTCTCCGTTCCAAGAATCAAATTTACTACCTAACATATCATAAACTCTTTGAAATTCTTTTAGGCTAAGCTCTCTAAATTTTGTCCAAATTTCTACGCAATAAGAATCTCCCTCTTCTAGTTTTTTAAAGTTATTACGACAATTTTCTAAAACGCTTTCGTCTTCCTTACAAAGTTCATTGATTCTGACATAAATTTTGGTTAATTCATCAATTGGATTTTCTTCAATATGGTATTCTTTTCCCCATAATTTATAACCTTCAATTAATTTTCCAAATTGCGTTCCATAGTCTCCTAAATGATTGATTCCTGTAACGTTATAATTCAAAAATTGATAAACGTTATATAACGCCCCTCCAATTACGGTAGAACGCAAATGTCCAATATGGAATGGTTTTGCAATATTAGGAGCAGAATAATCTATGACGATATTTTTCCCTTCTCCGATATTAGAATTTCCATATTGTTCTTTCTTTTCATCATATTCTTTTAATACTTCTTCTATAAAAGTAGTATTGTTAACATAGAAATTAAGATAGCCACTTACCATTTCTACTTTGGTTATCATTTCTTCGTTGACTTGCAATTTTTCTTTTATTTCTGTGGCAATGACAGGTGGTGCTTTTTTTAATGTTTTAGCAAGCTTAAAACATGGGAAAGCATAGTCTCCCATAGAAGCATCCTTTGGAATTTCAATATAACTTTTTAATTCTTCTTTTTCTAAGCCTGTTGCCTTTTGTAACGCTTGTGCTATTTCTTCTTTAAAATCTAACATGGTTTTCTCCTTGTGTTTTATTTCTTTTCTATTGTAGCAGAAAATAGGGTTAATTTCAATCATTTTTCTAAATATCATTGAAAAAGAGCAGAATTAACTGCTCTTCTTCGACATCATGAATTTTATTGCATCGCCAATAATGGATGTAGTTTCGTCAACTTCATATTCTCGTTTTTCTCCAAAAATATCCAAAGTAATTTTGCTTCCACCTGTAGAAATGGGTTCTACCAGTATAACATTAAATATATCTACGAGTATACATTCATCCTTCTGTCCTTTTGGTGTTAATCTAAGGATGTTCTTTTCTTGTTTCATTTTGAACATTTCTTCCTCTGCATGAACATTTTTCCGTCTGCCTTTGTGAATATTTTCCATTATTTTGTCCTTTCTTAAATTTAAAATTGACAAGTTACAAAATATATGATGTTACGTATTATAACATTTTACTATTTTTTTGTCAATCTTAAACGAAAGGGAATAGTGTAAAATAGTTTCGGAATGCAAAAAAAGAAAACCTTTGATATAATGTTTTAAATAAAAAATATAACAAA
>CANQTK010000030.1 GCA_947626735.1 uncultured Clostridia bacterium | reverse complement strand
TTTTACTATATTTTTTAAAAAAAGAAAAGACTATTGAGCAAAATATTTTTATATACTTTGTCAACAGTCTGAAAAAACAAGATATATTCTATCTTGTTTTTCTTTTGTTTTTAACTTTTGCCTTTTCCTTAGTCTTTCTTAATTAAAGATGCTGGCATTTTTGGTTGATGCCAAAATCCTAATAAAACACAAGCTGTATTGGTAGATTTTGCATATTTTTCTGCTACTTTTGCTAATAATTTTAACATAATAAATTCCTCCTATTATTTAAATTACTATATAATAAAGTATTGCCGGCTAATACTTTTATTATCTTAAATTGTAGCTTTTTGTTCTTTTAAATACTCTTCGTAACCATATTTATTATTGGTTAATTTATAAGCGATTCTCGTTATCGATATAGTTTGTATAAAACTTCCTAAAATAAATATATTGGAAATAACGAAATTTGGTATAAATAGGGCTACTATCATATTAAGTGATAAAAAAATATAAGATAATACTTTTTTTATTTTTCTTTCTCTTTTGGTTAAAATAGGAACATTTTCTGTATCGGCTGGTGCATAAATATTTACCATTACCATTCCAAAAATCCAAACAGATAATATAGTTATATACTTTACTAATTCATTTGGGAAATTCCATATTGTACTTACAAATGCATTTCCACAATAAACTAAATTTGTACATATAATGCATCCTAAATGAGTTTTTAAGTGAAAACCTCCTGAAACTGCTTTATAGGGTAATAGTAAAAAAAAGGCAAGGGCAGTTTGCCACCATAAACCTAGTAAAATGCCAAAGCCAAACATAAGAAAAAATTTAGGTATTTCTCCTACAATGAGTTGTATTCCGTATAAAATCACTTCCGCTTTTTCATCATCTATTTCTGGCATTTGTTTGCGTATTTTACTTACTAAATAGTTACAAAACTTATCTACCATTTTCTTACTCCATTTTTATTTTCTTTTGTTAATCTAATTTTAATGGATAGAAAAAAGTTTGCATTGTTTGTTATATAAAAATACAAAAAATCTTATATGAAAATATTATTTTTTCTTTTCATATAAGATTTTTCTATTTTTATAAAATTAACATAAGCTATATATTAACTACATCTTCTAAGATTTTCCAGCTTCCTGTTTTTTCTGGTAATACTTGAAAAGTCATTTCTTCTTTAGTAATTGGATGAAAGAGTGTTAATTTATAAGCCCATAAACAAATTTGTTTTCCTCTTCCTCTTGTACCATATTTTTGGTCACCACAAATACTATGTCCGACTATTGGCAAGTTGCACTCTTATTTGATGATGTCTTCCTGTATGTAAATTCACTTTTACTAAAGACAAATCTGTCTCTTTCTTGTATGTTAATACTTCATAATCTAGCACTGCCAATTTGCTATTTTTTGTTCCTTCTTCTACTACTTTACTGGTATTTAACCTTTCATTTTTTAATAAATAATCTTGTAAAGTTCCTGTTCTGTTCTCAAATTTTCCATCTACAATAACTAAATATTTTTTCCTAAATTGCTTGTTTCTTACCTGTTCACTGAGTCTTCCTGCTGCCTTTGAAGTTTTAGCAAATACCATCACGCCACCTACTGGCCTATCTAGTCTATGAACTAACCCCAAATAAACTTCTCCTGGTTTATGATATTTCTCTTTGATATATTGTTTTACTATTGTCAACATATCTATATCACCTGTTTTGTCTGCTTGAGAAGGAATATTAACAAGCTTTTCTACAACAATCATATGGTTGTCTTCATATACTACATTTAATTTTTGCATTATTTTCTCCTTATCTTTCCCATCTGCCAAAAATTCCACAAGGTAAAACTAATTTAGAATCTGTCATAGGAAGTCCTATTTCTCCATTTTCTACTTTTCCACCATATTTTTTCGTAATTGTTAAATTTAGCATATTTTTTAAAACAACACTAGAAATACCAGTGGTATAGGAATTAATTAAGAAAAACAAAGGAGAATCTGATAATACTTGCGCGCAAAGTTCTACTAAGTCCCCTATATTTTCCTCAAATTTCCACACTTCTCCATTTGCTCCTCTTCCATAAGATGGTGGATCCATAATAATCGCATCATATTTGTTCCCTCTTCTTATTTCCCTATTAACAAATTTTACTACATCATCTACAATATATCTTACTTTTTTCTCTTGCAAACCAGAAGCCATTACATTTTCTTTTGCCCATGTTACCATTCCTTTGGAACTATCTACATGGCAAACAGAAGCCCCTGCTGATAAACAAGCTACCGTTGCTCCTCCTGTATAAGCAAATAAATTTAATACTTTTATCTCTCTTTTTTCCTTCTTTATTTTTTCTATCATCCAGTCCCAGTTAACAGCTTGCTCTGGAAATAAACCTGTATGTTTAAATCCCATTGGCTTAATATTAAAAGTAAGATTTTTATACTGAATTTGCCATGCATTTGGCATTTTCTTTTGATACTCCCAAGCTCCACCGCCAGTATTACTTCTATTATATTTAGCATTACTATTTTTCCATTTTTCGGGAAAAGATTTATTTTTCCAAATAATTTGTGGGTCTGGACGTACTAAAATGATATCCTTCCACCTTTCTAGTTTTTCTCCATTTGCCATATCTAATATCTCATAATCTTTCCAATTATTTGCTAGTATCATTTTTTCTCACTTTCTTTTTTCATTCTTCTTTTCTTATTTTACCTTATGTTTTACGTTTTTTCAATGGTTTTATCATAATAATTAAAATACCAGAAAGATAGATTGTACAAGCCATATCTTTCTGGTATCCTTGATGCTTTTAATAGATACTACTTAATAATTGTAAAAATGAATTCACTAAAATTAAATCTATCATAATAAGAATGCTAAGTAAATTCAAGGTAATAAAAATGATTCCATTTTTCTTTTTTGTTCTTTTGATGCATTTTGTCCCTTTTGTTAGCTTACTACAATCTATTTTTCTTTTGTATCTAGCATCTAAAATAATATCTTTTGTGTATTCCATAAAAATCCCCCTTATTTTATTTCTATTACATATATATGCTTGCTATTACTGTTTTATGATAAGAATCGTATACAAAATTCTATTATCTTTTGACAAATTTTTTTATTTATTCTATTTTTCTTATCCTAACAAATAAAATGACAAATATTACTTTATTTGTTGACTATTTTATGTTAATGTAATATAATAGAACAGAAAAGTAATAACTTTCCATTATTTTTTTCAATTCACTAATTAGTGAAAGGAAAGTCCTCTACTTTTTGTTTTTCATTTATGTTACTAGCAACTATAAAAGTTTATTAAAGGAGGATTCTTATGCGGAAATCAATCAAAAAGGTGGTTGTACTATTCATTATTGTATTAAGTGTGTTCCAAATTCCTATCCGTGTATTTGCTACTAACTCGATACCATCAGCTACTTCCGATTTTTATGTAAATGATTTTGCTGGAGTTTTTTCTTCAGAAGAAAAAAAAGAACTGATAAATAATGCCGTAGCATTAGCAGAGGAGCATGATGGCATCCAAGTAGTCATTACTACCATTAAATCTTTAGATGGTAATTCCATAGAAAATTATACCTTAAACATGTATAATCAATATGAAATTGGAAAAGACGATATGGGCATTCTAATTCTTCTTGTTACAGAGGATAGGCAAATTCGGGTAGAAGTTGGAAATGCAATGGAAGCTTACATTACCGATTCTAAGGCAGGAAGATTTATGGATTCTTATGCTATTCCATCTTTAAAAGAAAATAAGTTTAATGAAGGGTTAATTAACTTGCAAGAAGCTTTCATAACTGAAATTGTCTCTTGCATAGAAGAGGAAAATTCTCAAGTAACTGAGAATGTGGTTTCTTCTAACTCGAAAGTAAAAGACCGAAACTGGCATCAAATACTTCCTTCTGTCTTTGGATTTATTGCTATTTTATTGTTTATTGTATTGGTTGTTTATGCTATTTACAAAATAATACAAAAAAGCCGTAAGACAAAAGAAACGATTCAACATCTTACAAACCAATTAAAAGAAACAAAGCAAAGCTCTATTAAACAAAGAGAAGAATTTTTATCAGAAATATCTTCTCTTCGCCATGAATATGCAGAAGAAAAAGCTAATCTAATTGAAAGTAGCCATCGCAGAAATGAAGAGCTATCTTTACAATGCGATAAAAAAATTACTTCTTTTAAGGAAGAAATTCATTCCTTATCAAAGCAAAAGGATGAAATTAGTATGCAATATCAGACTCTTCAAAATGACTATGCTGTTTTAAAAGACCGGTATGAAAGAGTCAATAAACTACATCCTAATGCTGATGAAGAAGTAACTGCTATGATTGAAGAAGAAATTCGGCAGCAAGATATGAAGAAAGCACATGAAGTCGACGAACTTATTGCAGGCGTTATTACTCTTACTGCAAGCAAAGATATTGTAGAAAGTTTAAACTCTGTTCTTCATTCCTATCATTCTTTGGAAGAAAAGCAAAAAGCTTACGTCACCTCTAACGTAGAACAATTACGTAATCTCTATAACACTTCTGTTAGACTTAAAGAAGAATACGAGCAAAAGATGGAAGAAGAACGAATTCGTAAGCAAATAGAGGAAGATAAAAACGCTGCAAATAATGCAATGCAATCGATTCAATCTATCGTTTCGGCCATCCATGTAGGAACAGCACAAAACCTTTCAAAGTTACAAGAAGCAAAAAATATCTATGAAAGGCTAACCAAAAGTTCTCGTAAGTACTTTGATAACTCTCTTTTAGATAAGTTAAAACATTCGCTTGATGAAGCAGAGAAAGACTTTGCAAGAGAGCAAAAAATTGCAAAGAATAAAAAAATAGCAGCTACTGCTATTGCTTCTATCACTGCCATTATAGGATACATGAGTTATGGCAAAGCAAGAGATTTAAGGAAATTAAAAGAAGCAAAAGATATTTATGAGAATTTGAATTCTGATGCTCGTGAATATGTTGATCAGTCCGTTATGGATAAATTAGACAGACTGATGAGAGAAGCGAAGCGTGACAAAGAGAAAGAAGAGGAAGAAGAACGTAGAAGAAGGCAAAGAGAAGAAGAAGAACATAGAAGAAGGCAAAGAGAAGAAGAACATAGAAGACGTATGCAAAGTAGTAGTTATTCTGGCTTCGGTGGAAGCTCTCATTACGGAGGTTTTGGCGGACATTCTGGTGGTGGTGGTGCTTCTAGAGGATTTTAATCATTTGATTTTTTTATGAAAATAAGTAGGATTTATTATTGCATTTTTATGTAAAATTTAGTATAATAGTAATGTATCTTTTTTTTATTAATGATTCAGATTGTAATCTGAAGGAAAGGACAAAGAATGAAAAAAAAGCGGTGTATTTCCTATGTACTAGCTGTTATCGTCTCAATTTCTCTTGTGAACTTGTTAACTGCATGTAGTATGGCATCAGAAAAAATTCCAATTCCTACTGTAAAAGATAGTGTTTACATCTATGATGAGGACAATATCATAGAAGATGATGTAGAACAAAATCTTAACAAAATGTTAGTAGAGCTGGAGGAAAAAACAGAAGCAGAATTTGCTGTAGTATCTGTAGAAAGCTTGCTTAACAGAAGTATTGAAGACTATGCAAATAACTTATTCAATACCTTAGAAATTGGTAAAAAAGGACAGGATAATGGCATTTTACTCCTTATTTCTCGGTCTGATACCAAAGTGAGACTGGAAATTGGAAGAGGATTAGAAGGATGCCTTAATGATTCCAAATGTGGTCGCATTCTTGATGACTACTTTGTCCCCTATCGTGATTCAGATGAATACACAAAAGCAACAGAACTTACAGTAAAAGCTGTGTTAAATGTTCTTACTAGCGAATATAATATCACGATAGAAGGATTGGATTCACAAGAAGCTATTAACTCTGAAGAAACTGAATTAGAAGAAGACAACATACTGTTAACAATTATTCTTATTATTGTTATTCTTTTGATGGTCGAATGGATTACTGGCATTTTCTTTGGAGATGGTTTTGGAGATGGAATCATTTTTGCTATTTTGTCTTCTGGCGGTTCTTCTAATAGCTCTTCTAGTGGTTCTTCCCGTGGAGGATTTGGAGGAGGATTTGGAGGAGGTTTTTCTGGGGGTGGTGGTGCATCACGATGACAACTAAATATTGAAAATTTTAACAACAATATTAAAACTTAAGGAGGTAATTTTCAATGAAAAAAAGCACATTATTAGGATTTGTTATTATCGGAGTAGTAATTGCAGTATTTTGGTTTATTGGAACCAAAAATAATTTGGTTCCTTTAAAAGAAGATGTTGAAATGCAACAGGCTCAGGTAGAAACTGCTTTACAGCGGCGTGCTGATTTAATCCCCAATTTAGTAGAAACCGTAAAAGGCTATACTAAACATGAGGAATCTGTCTTTACAGAAATTGCTGATGCAAGAGCAAAACTGGCAGGTAGCATTCAAAGTGGAGACCTTGCTAGCATTAATGAAGCAAATACCGCTTTAGACTCTGCTCTTAGCAGACTTCTTGCTATTTCAGAAGATTATCCTGATTTGAAGGCAAGTGAGCAATTTATCGCTTTGCAGGACGAACTTGCTGGAACAGAAAATCGAATTTCTGTAGCAAGACAGTATTATAACGAAACGGTTAGAACCTATAACACAACAATTCAAAAGTTTCCGACTAGTCTCATTGCTGGAATGTTTGGCTATTACCCTCTTCCCTATTTTGAGGCAGATGAGAGAGCCAAAGAAGTCCCTGTTGTGGATTTTAGTAATTAATTTTTTGTTATCATACATTTATCACTATAAATTTCATAATGGAGGTAGCCTTATGTGGAAAGACAATGTACAAGCTAGAACATTAGAAGAAGCAAGAGTCATCATCGATTATAACGCTACTGTGCGTCAAGCAGCTGCAAAATGTAGTTCCTCAAAAACTACTGTTTATGAGGATGTAACAAAACGGCTGCCGGAGTATAACCCCTTATTAGCAGATCAGGTGCGTGAAGTTCTTAATCACAACAAAGAGGAAAGGCATATACGGGGTGGATTGGCTACAAAACGGAAATACCTTTTATTAAAGGACAATTAAGAAAAAGCAAGGTGCTAAATTTAGCACCTTGCTTCTTTTATATAAATTTAGTGTTGTTTATATGTTAAAAGAACTATGCAACAATATTGTTACTTTTCTATTTACATATTTCCATAGTAACTATCTAATAAAATTTGTTTTAATTCTTCTACTAATGGAAGTCTTGGATTTGCTGTTGTACATTGATCTTCAAAGGCTCTATCAGCAAGCATATCCACTTTGCTTAAAAATTCTTGTTCATCAACTCCTTGCTCTTTGAAAGAACTTGGAATTCCTAAATCAGCATTTAACTTCTTAATTTCTTCAATTAAAGAATTGACTCCTTCTTCATTCGTATAAGCTGGGAAGTTCATTCTTCTTGCTAAATCCGCATATTTTTGGTCTGCAATGTAATATTCATATTTAGGGAAAGATACAAATTTTGTAGGTTTGGTTGCATTATATCTTATGACATATGGAAGTAAAATAGCATTAATTCTTCCGTGTGGAAGGTGGAACTCTCCTCCTATTTTATGGGCTAGAGAGTGGTTTACTCCTAAAAAGGCGTTGGTAAATGCCATACCTGCAATGGTACTTGCATTGTGCATTTTTTCACGTGCGTGTTGATTGCTTCCATTGTTATATGCTTCTCTTAAGTTTTTAAATACTAATTCGACTGCTTTTTCTGCTAAGCCATCGGTGTAGTCGGATGCCATATTCGAAACATAGGCTTCGATGGCATGTGTTAACACATCCATACCAGTATCTGCTGTTATTTTTTGAGGTAAGCTCATAACTAAGTCTGGGTCAATAATGGCTACATCTGGCGTTAATTCATAATCTGTAAGTGGATATTTTTTGTTAATAGTTTTATCTGTAATAACCGCAAATGAGGTAACTTCTGAACCTGTTCCTGAAGTAGTTGGAATGGCTACCATTTTTGCTTTTTCGCCTAATACTGGGAATTTATAAGTACGTTTTCTAATGTCCATAAATTTTAATTTTAGTCCTTCTACATCAGCTTCTGGGTGTTCATAGAATAACCACATTCCTTTTGCGGCATCAATTGGGCTACCACCACCAAGAGCAATAATGACATCTGGCTTAAATTCATTCATCATAGCGACACCTCTTTTGATGGTATCAAAAGAAGGGTCTGACTCTACATCGGAAAAGATTTCCGAATGTACATATTCATTTCTTTTTCTTAAATGATATAAAATTTTATCGACATAGCCAAATTTAACCATAGATTCATCGGTAACAATAAATGCTCTTGAAATATTTGGCATTTTTTCTAAGTAAGCAATTGAACCTGCTTCAAAATAAATTTTATTTGGTACTTTGAACCATTGCATATTAACTCTCCTTTTCGCTACTTTTTTAATATTAATTAAGTTTGCACTTGACACATTGGAAGTTGTGGAGTTTCCACCAAAGGTACCACAACCAAGTGTTAAAGATGGTAAATTGGTGTTATAAATATCTCCAATGGCTCCATGTGTAGAAGGAGAATTAACAATAATTCTTCCTACTTTCACTGTTTTGGAAAATTTTTCAATGGTTTCTTCATCTTCTGAATGGATGACAGCAGAATGTCCTAGTCCACCAAATTCAATTAGTTTTTCTGCTAGTTCAATTCCTTCGTCTGCATTTTCTACAATGTAGTAAGCAAGAACTGGACTTAACTTTTCTTTGGAAAATGGATATTCAATGCCGACTCCATTTTCATGTAATACTAGAACTTTCGTATCTTGTGGAACTTCAATTCCGGCTCCTTTTGCAATAACATAAGGACTTTTTCCTACAATATCTGCATTTAACGCGCAACCTTTTTCTTCTATAAACATACTATTTCTTAATTTTTGTGTTTCTTCATTGCTTAAGAAATAGCAACCTGCTTCTTTCATAAGTCTTTCAAATTCTTCGTGAATTTCTCTATCGACAATAACCGATTGTTCTGATGCACAAATCATACCGTTATCGAATGATTTTGATAGTACTAAATCGTTAACCGAAGTTTTTAATTTAGCTGTTTTATCAATATAGCAAGGTACATTTCCAGGACCTACGCCTAAAGCTGGTTTTCCACAAGAATAAGCTGCTTTTACCATACCGGTTCCACCCGTTGCTAAAATTAAATCGACTCCTGGATGGTTCATAAGGGTACTTGTTGCTAAAATGGATGGTTCTTCAATCCATAAAATACAATTTTCCGGTGCCCCTGCCTTAATAGCCGCTTCTCTTACAATTTCAGCAGCTCTTACGCTACACTGTTGTGCTGATGGGTGAAAACCAAAAATAATGACATTTCTTGTTTTCGCTGCAATAATCGATTTAAACATGGTGGTAGAAGTTGGGTTCGTAACAGGCGTTACCCCTGCAATAACCCCAATTGGCTCTGCTATTTCTTCATAGCCTTCTTCTTCATTATCATTAATAACACCAACGGTTTTATCATATTTAATGCTATGATAAATGTATTCGGTAGCAAACATATTCTTTGTGATTTTATCTTCATAAATACCACGATTGGTTTCTTCTACCGCTAATTTGGCAAGTTCCATATGGTGTTCTAATCCTGCCATAGACATTGCTTTTACAATGTTATTTACTTGCTCTTGATTTAATTTCATGTATTCCTCTGATGCTTTTCTCGCCTTTGCTACTAAGTCATCAATCATCTGCTTTACTCTTGCTTGCTCTTCTTCTGTATATTCTGCCATACTTTTTCATCCTTTCTTTTGTTAGGAAATGTCTCTTTGGGGACGTTTCCTAAAGAGACATTTGCCCCTTTTAGTAACTTTTGTTTTCTAAATTTGCTCTCATGCACCTTTAGGAAGCGTCCCCAATGGGTAATCTGTCCCATTTAGTACATTTTTATTTCTCTTCTATTATATAGTAACTTTAAAAAAAGTCAACTATTTTTCGTCGACCTTTTTCTTGTATTTTTGCAAAGTATTATATTAAATATAATTCATAATATAGCATCAAGTCAGAAAAAAGTGAAATTTTTCACTTTTTTCGTACCAAAAATGTGAAATATTTCACTTTTTTATACTATTTTTATTATTTTTTTCTGTATGTTTTATTTCCTATCCTTACCTTTCGTTTTCCATATATTCTAATTTTTCTTTTTTAAATTCTTCACTTTTTACTATAGCTATTTCTTTTTCTGTTAGTTTTTGCACACGGTACATTTGTCCAAATAATTCTTGTTGCTCTTTTGATAATTCTCTTGTCAAATCATGATATTCTCTTACAAACATTTTTCCTTTTTGAAATATATTTTTATAAATAACTAAATCATCTAAAGGCTCTTTTGTGTTTTCGCCTGTATATATACCATTTAATGCGACAATTTCATAAATATTCTTTTCTAATAAATTTTTTCCTTTAAAATGTTTGCATAAGTCTCCTACCTTTAATTCCATCTGTTTTTCCTTTCTTTTTGACACATATTTTAAATTTTTACATCTTATATTTTATTTATATCAATTCCTAATTTTTCAAAATTTTTATTCACATTTTCCATATTTCGATACATACCATTTTGAAGCTCGTAAGCATAACTTTCTTCTTCTATATTTTTTTCTTTATCTTCTAATTCTTTTTCGATATTGTATGGCACTCTAGCAAATGTAAAATAGATTTCTCCTTTTTCCTCTTTTTCATTTTCTTTTCCTTCTAATATCACGTAATTGCTACAAGTAGTTTCTAATGCATCTCCATCTTTTTGCTCATTTCTTATGGTATCAAAAGAATTTCCAACACTTCCAGCGTTAATTAAAGTTCTATTATAAATTTTATCCATATATTGATGGTGAATATGCCCGTACACTACTACATCTGCTGTTTTATTAGAAATGGTATTTTGTGTTGGCAAGAACATTTCATATTTTGTATATGGCATATCTTGGTTTAAAATTGGCTTGTTATTTGCCCAAGGGGTAGCATGGAAAAGCCTTACAAGTCTAC
The DNA here is from genome assembly GCA_947626735.1 of uncultured Clostridia bacterium. GTDB lineage: Bacteria > Bacillota > Clostridia > TANB77 > CAG-508 > UMGS1663. The sequence continues at coordinate 6,910 of CANQTK010000030.1, read as the reverse complement.
CACTTAAATAAAATTCATAGCAAAAAGGTAAACTTTGTAAATAGTCTCTATCTTCTTTTGTAAGCATACTTTGGTTCCACTTAATTCTTTTTGCTTCTACTTCTTCCTTTTCCTCTAAATTATGTTCTTTTGAAAAATACTCGTCAGTATTTCCTTGTAATACCACTTCACAATTTTTCTTAATTAAATCAATACATTCTTTTGAATGTACTCCCTTTGCAATGGTATCTCCTAAGCAATAAACTTTTTCAATGTTTCTTTTCTTGATATCTTCTAACGTTGCTTTTAATGCTTCTAAATTTCCATGAACGTCTGATATAATGGCTATTTTTATAATACATTTTCCTTTTCTTTTTTCTTGTATTATATCATACATTTGTTATTTGTCTACTTGTTTATCTTTTTTAAAAATTTTCCTTTTAACCTTAAAAATTTTATACTTGATATGCATTTTTTGTAATGTTATAATAAGGAAAAATAATCCTTTATACGGTTATGTATAACTCACAAATGAATCAAGAAAGGAATATATTTATTATGGATGAAATTGATTGGATAAAAAGCATTAAAAAAATTTTACTAATTATTGGTATAACATTCGGTGCCATAGGTATATTTTTCGCTATTGTGGCATTACTACAAAGTTCTACAAACGAATGGGAATATACAAAAGGATTACTATTTGTTGCATTATCTATAGGTATTGGAGTACCTACCATTATAGGTATATGTTATCTTATTATGATTTTATTTTTTAAGATATTAAATTCAGGTAATACGGAAATAACTTTTGATAAAGAATATATTAGAGACTTTCCTAAACATTGTAGCCCTGCTATATCTTCATTAGTATATGATTTAAAGATAGATGTTTATAAAGACTATACTGCAACAATTTTATATTTATGTACTAAAAAATATATTCATTTAGTAAAAAATGCAGATAGCTATGAATTAAAAATATTAGAGCATCCAGATTATTCTAATTTAGGAAGATGCGAAAAATATGTATTAGATATATTGCAAAATAAAGTAAAATTTGATGAAAATCAGTTTAAAAATGAAATAATTAAAGAAGCACAAGAAAAAAGACTCATAACAGATAAAAAGTTAAGTAAAAAAGCAAAAATAGCATTAATTCTAATATTTATTGTTTTGTCCTTAATCGTTACATATAATATAAGCAAAATGGTATTTATGATTTTAATTTCTATTTTCGGTGCAATATTATATACTGGATGTTTTATGTTAAAAATGAAAAATGAAAATCAGATTAATTTTGATTTTGTTGATACACAATATATAAGAACAAAAGATGGAAAAAATATAGCATTGCTTTTAAAAGGGTTAAAAAGATTTATTAAAGAATATACCTTAATAAACGAAAAAGAAATTGATTATATTCAAATATTAGAAGATTACATACCTTATGCATTAGCTTTAGATGAAGCAGATACTGTAGAAGAATTTATAAAATATAATGAAGAATACAGAAATTTAATATATAATAGAGAAAATATTACATAGTGAAAATAGTGAAAATACAAAAATTTCCCTTTTTTTCTTTATTTTCTAAACTATTTGTAGTATAATAATTTCACTAATGTCTCTTTGGGGACGTTTCCTAAAGAGACATTATCAATTTTTATGTCTCAAAAGGGACAGATGTCTCTTTAGGAAACGTCCCCAAAGAGACATTCCCAAAGAAATATAGAAAGGATGAAATGTATGACTTATAATTTTAAAGAGATTGAAAAGAAATGGCAAGATTATTGGGATAAGAATGAGTCTTTTAAAGCTGTTACTAATGGTGAAAAAGACCCTTATTATATTTTAGTTGAGTTTCCTTATCCTTCTGGAGCAGGGCTTCATGTAGGACATGTTAGAAGCTACACGGCACAAGATGCTCTTGCTAGAATGAAGAGAATGCAAGGTTATAATGTGTTATATCCAATGGGTTGGGATGCTTTTGGTGCTCCTGCTGAGCAATATGCTATTAAAAATCATATTCACCCAAAAGAAGCTGTGAAAGAGAATATTAAAACTTTTAAAGGTCAAATGAAAAGTTTAGGTTTTTCTTTTGATTGGTCTAGAGAGTTTTCTACTACTGACCCAGAATATTATAAATGGACCCAATGGCAGTTCTTACAATTCTATAAACATGGTATGGCCTATAAAGACACCATTCCTGTTAACTGGTGTCCTACTTGTAAATCTGTTTTATCGAACGAAGATGCCGCTGGTGGTGTTTGCGAAAGATGTGGAAGCAAAGTGGAGCAAAAAGAAAAGTCTCAATGGATGCTTCGCATGAGCGATTATGCAGAAGATTTATTAAAAGGTTTAGAGGATACTAATTTTGCAGATAGAGTAAAACTTGGACAAATTAACTGGATTGGTAAGTCTACTGGTGTGGAACTTGATGTTAAGATTAAACAAGGTGGAAGTTTTTCTATTTTTACTACTTGTATTGAAACTGTTTATGGTATTACTTTCTTTGTTATTGCACCAGATGGAAAACTAATTAAAGAGTTAATGCCATTAGTTCAAAATAAAGAAGAAGTGCAAAAGTATATTGAGGAAACTGCTAGAAAATCTAGTATGGATAGAACTGAGTTAAATAAAGGTAAAACTGGTTGCAAGCTAGAGGGTGTTACCGCTATTAACCCTATCAATGGTAAAGAGGTTCCTATTTTCTTAGGTGATTTCGTTTTAGGAGATTATGGAACAGGTGCTGTTATGGCAGTTCCATCACACGATCAAAGAGATTTTGAGTATGCCAAAGAGCATAATATTGATATGATTCAAGTAATTGATGGACGTGATACCAAAGATTCTGCTTTTGAAAAACAAGATTATTTAGGAAAAGGTTGCAAGTTAATCAATTCTGAAGAATTTACTGGCTTAACAGTAGAAGAAGCCAAGGTTGCTATTACTGATAAGTTAGTTAAAATGGGAATTGCAAGAAAAGTCAATAACTACAAAATGAGAGATTGGATTTTCTCTCGTCAAAGATTCTGGGGCGAACCTATCCCTATGATTTATTGTGAAAAATGTGGATGGCAACCAATGAAGGAAGAAGATTTACCTTTATTATTACCAGATGTAGCAGAATATGAGCCTACTGAAAATGGGGAAAGTCCTCTTGCTAATATCACTGACTGGGTAAATACTACTTGTCCTTGTTGCGGCGGTCCTGCAAAAAGAGAAACGGATACTATGCCTAACTGGGCAGGTTCTAGCTGGTATTTCTTAAGATTTATGGATCCACATAATGACAAAGAGTTTGCTTCTATGGATGCTATGAAATATTGGAAAAAAGTTGATTGGTACAATGGTGGTATGGAGCATACCGCAAGACATTTACTATATGCAAGATTCTGGGTACAATTCCTTTATAATATTGGTCTTGTACCAAATAAAGAAATGATTTGGACTCGTGTAAGCCACGGTATGGTACTAGGTTCGAATAACGAAAAAATGAGTAAGTCAAAAGGAAATGTTATTAACCCAGATGATATCGTAAATGAATATGGCGCTGATACGTTAAGAGTATATGAAATGTTTATGGGTGATTATACCCAAGATGCCCCATGGAGTACCGATTCTTTGAAAGGTTGCAAACGTTTTCTTGATAAGGTAATTCGTTTGAAAGATAAAGTGGTAGATGGTGAAAATTATTCTCCAAAACTAGAATCGATTATTCATAAAACTATTAAAAAGGTACAAACAGATTTAACAACAATGTCTTATAATACAGCTATATCAAGTTTAATGATTTTAGCAAATAGTTATGAGAATGAAAAGAATATTACGAAGGCAGATTATCGTTTACTTTTAACTTTATTAAACCCTGTTGCTCCTCATATTACAGAAGAGTTTAACGAAACTTTAGGATATGCACCTATTTGTGAATCTGCTTGGCCTGTATATGACGAAGCAAAGACGATTGATAGCGAAATTGAAATTCCAGTACAATTCAATGGAAAATTAAAAGCAACTGTTATGGCTCCAATGGATGCAGAGGAAAGTACAGTAAAAGAGATTGTTCATAACAACAAAACTATTACTTCTTTACTAGAAGGAAAAACAATTGTGAAAGAAATTTATGTAAAAAATAAAATTTACAATATTGTGGTAAGATAAAGTTTTGAAAAAAAGCTAGGTAAGAGAATTACTCTTACCTAGCTTTTTAGTGTTTTTTGGTTTTACAGAAATCTTTTATACTAACTTACCAGATTTAACAATTTTCTATTGCTAGAATATTGCTCGAATTGCCTCTTCTATTTTTGCCTTTTCACGTGCGAGTGCCTGATTGATTTCCTCTGTTGCCCTGATGGCTTCTGCTTTTGCTGCCTCTGCCCACGTTTCTTCGGAATACTTGCCTTTCCAACAGTCTTTTTTATAAGCCTGCATCATTCCTCTAGAAGAATTAATGATGGCACCTAAGCCTTTATCATCAAAAGCAGCTACTACATCATCTGCCGTTGCCCCTTGTGCACCATAGCCCGGTACCAGTGCAAAGTTATAATACATCCGGTTACCTGCCAACTCATTTAACTGTTCTGGATGCGTGGCTCCTACTACTGCTCCTACCATAGAATAATCGTCTATAGAACCATAGTTGCACTTCTCAACTTCTTCAGTCCAGTCAATAACCAAATCTGCCACTGCTTCATAGACCTTTCTTCCATCCTTTAATTTCAAATCCTGAAGCTCGCAGGAAGACTTATTAGAGGTCTTGACCAAAACAAACACGCCCTTCCCATTTTCCTTGGCCATTTTTATAAACGGCATGACACCATCTGTGCCAAAGTAAGGGTTGATAGTAATAGCATCAAAAGGGCCACCCAATAAGAACGCTTCTGCATACGCCTGGGAAGTAGAACCAATGTCTGCTCTTTTTACATCGCCAATTACAAAAAGCCCCGCATCTTTTGCTTCTTGTGCAATAGCAAAGTATAAATTTTCCAAGCCTTCTGCCTCAAAGAAAGCGCTATTGATTTTGATAGCCGGTACTACATCCTTTACTGCCTGTATATACTCCTGACAGTATGCTTTAAAGATTTTTTCTTTGTAATCTTCTGAATTATCATCAAAGAATTTATCTTTTACAACTTTAGGAATCATTTCCCAGGTAGGATCCAGCCCTGCACAAATTCTGCTGTTTTTCTGCAAAATAAGGTCATTTAACCTCTGCATTGCATTTTTTTCATTTTGCTTTTGATTTTCCATATTGTTTCCCTTTCTCGTTCATTTGAACGTTTGAAATATAAAGGTTTCGTTACATTAGTTATTATATCATGATTTTTCCTTTTATTCAAGTATTTTTGCCTTTTTATGTTTTTTATAAGTCTAATTTTATAATAAATATGCATATATCAAAATTTTTTCTCTTATTTCATTGCTTTTTTAGCTTTTTTATTGTAAAATCATATTATGTTTCATTTTATTTTATTTTCAAACTTAAATTAAAGGAGGAAAAACTATGCTACGGGAATATTTAACTTCTGTATCCAACAATGAAACACATTTAACAGTAGAAGTATTTTTTAAATATTTAATTTTAAACATATCCTTTACTTCTTTTTTATTTTTATTGTATCTTTTTTATACCATTTTAAGAAATAAATACCATAAATTTAATTTTGCATTATTAGTTGTTTTTTTAATTTTAAGTATTTTTTTGACATTTGCTTGGTATTCTTGGTTTGGCATTTGGGCCGTTATTTTACCTACTATATTTGTGTTATTTATCTTTGTAGGTGTTTTTTTACTGGCCTTATGTGACATTAAATAATTTTACACGCAAAATAAAAATTTCCTGGTTAAGCGCCAGGAAATTTTTATTTGCTATTTTGAGCAATTTACGTTGCTACTATTCTTCTATGATTTTTTCAATGGAATCTTGTCTCATTTGTTTAATAATATTGCAACTATTATTTAATTTTTCTTGTTCTTTCTGTGTTAATTCTAATTTTAAAAGTTCTCTTACTCCATTTTCATTAATAATAGCAGGAACTCCTATATAAACATCATTTTGACCATATTGTCCATCCTCTAAGTAAGTAGAAATCGTTAGTACCGAATTTTCATTATCTAAAACAGCTCTTACTAAACGGTTTAGTGACATTCCTATTCCATAATAAGTTGCCTTTTTCTTTTCAATAATTTCATAAGCAGCATTTACCACATTTTGATGAATTTTTTCTAAATCTTCCATAGGACGATTGTTATCTTTCATGATATCAATAATTTTTTTACAACCAATGTAAGTATGTTGCCATGGAACAAAAGAAGAATCTCCATGCTCTCCCATAATGTAAGCATGCACATTTTTACTAGATACCTCAAAATAATCAGCTAACATATAACGTAACCTTGCTGTATCTAGAACCGTTCCTGAACCAATGACTTTATTTTTTGGCAAACCTGACACTTTATAAACGACATAAGCCATTAAATCAACTGGATTACTTGCTACAATAATGATGCCATCAAATCCACTTGCCATAATATTTTGCGTAATGTTTTTTACAATTTTGGTATTCACTTCTGCTAGTTCTAATCTTGTTTGTCCAGGCTTTTGTGCTACTCCTGCTGTAATTACCACAATTTCTGCATCTTTGCAATCTTCATAATTTCCTGCTTTTATGACCATTTTTTGAGGAGCAAAAGGAAGTCCATGCGACAAATCCATTTCTTCTCCTATGGTTTTTTCTTTGTCAATATCAATTAATACTAATTCTTCAATACCGCCACGGTTTAGCATAGAATATGCCATACTCATTCCAACAAATCCTGTCCCTACTAAAACAATTTTTCCTTTTTTCATCTTTACTATCATTCCTTTCTTGCCTTCGCTTCGCTCAGTCTGCGAAAGGCACAAATCTGTATTAAAAATTCTTAACTT
>CANQTK010000029.1 GCA_947626735.1 uncultured Clostridia bacterium | reverse complement strand
TTAAGCTTAATAAATTGCATTTAATCAGTAATTAGAAGTTACTTTTTCTAAATATATTTTACTTTTTCAATTCACCTAAAAATTATCATTTGCAATTTTTGTAAAAATTTAGTATGATAATAAAACTAAGAAAAAAAGGAGAAAAACGGTGTTCAAAACAATTAAACAAGAGACTAGTAGTGAAGTAATAGAGAAAAAATCAAAGTTTATTGCAAATTTATATCATGTGCAAACAGAGCAAGAAGCAGAAGAAATCATTCAAAAAATAAGAAAAAAGTACTATGATGCCAAACATCATTGTTATGCTTACTCCATTATGGAAGCAAATGGAATCGTCAATAAAATGTCGGATGATGGTGAGCCAAGCGGAACGGCAGGAAGTCCTATGCTTACTATTTTACAAAAACAAGAATTAAGGAATGTATTAATTGTTGTAACAAGATATTTTGGAGGAATTTTATTAGGAACCGGAGGATTAGTAAGGGCTTATTCGGAAGCTACTTTGCAAGCTATTCAAAAAGCAGAATTAGTGGAAGAACAAAGAGGATACGAATTAGAACTTACGATAAATTATCCAGAACTTGAAAAAATACAATATTATTGCAGAAAAAATGCTATTGTGATCACCAATGTAGAATATGAAGAAAAAGTAAAATGTAGGTTAGAGGTAACAAAACAAGAAAAAGAGAAAATACTTAAGTTAAACAAAGAAGGAAATCTAAAAATAGAAAAATATACTGTTTTAAAAGAAAAAAACATACAAAAAAATACCGAAAAATAAATAAAAAATGAAAAAACTTGAAAAAATTTCCAGAAAAGTATTGCAAAATTTTTCAAAACATATTATAATTCGAAATGTAAAAATTTTACAGAAAAATATGAATAGGGGGAACACAAAAGTGAAAGAGAAAATTAAGGTTTTAATCGCAGATGACAATGTAGAGTTTGCTACGACACTACAAGGTTATTTAGAAAAAGAAGAGGACATGGAAATTGTAGGTATGGCAAAAGACGGAAATGAAGCATATGAATTAATTTTAGAAAAATTACCAGATGTTGTATTATTAGATGTTATTATGCCACATTTAGATGGTTTAGGAGTATTAGAAAAATTAAATACAGTACAAATTAATAAATTACCATTATGCATTATGCTTTCTGCTGTAGGGCAGGACAAAATAACGCAAAAAGCAATTAATTTAGGAGCGGAATATTATATTGTAAAGCCATTCGATATTTCTTTATTAATGAAACGAATCAAAGATTTCAAATATTATCAACCAGGTACGGTAAAAGGTAATTTTGCAAGTCGTGAAATTAAACAACAATATATTGAAATTGCACCAGAAAGTAAAAAGGATGAAGGTAACTTAGAGGCACTTGTTACCAATGTAATTCATGAAGTAGGAGTGCCAGCTCATATAAAAGGTTACCAATACTTAAGAGAAGCCATTATGATGGTAGTGAATGATATCGATATTATTAACCAAATTACAAAGCAATTATATCCAGAAATTGCAGACAAATATAAAACAACTCCAAGTAGAGTAGAAAGAGCTATTCGTCATGCCATTGAAGTAGCATGGGGTAGAGGTCAAACCGATACGGTAGAAAGTATTTTTGGTTACACTGTATCAGCTGCAAAAGGAAAGCCAACTAATAGCGAATTTATTGCGATGATTGCAGACAAATTACGTTTAGAATTAAAGAGCGCATAAAAATAAACGAGATTTTTTGGAAAGATTTTTATCAATCTCGTTTCATATAAAACCTCTTACTTTAGGTAAGAGGTTTTATTTCTTCTATGTTTTCTTCTTTATCTTCTATTAAATTAGAAGTACAATGTGGGCATTTAGAAGCTTTTACATTAATTTCTGAAAAGCAATATGGACATATTTTTGTGGTAGGTTCCTCGACAACTTCTTCTTGTTCTTTCTTACCATGTTTCGTTTTCTTTGCTATTTTTTCCATATTTTCTTTCGTTTTATCATTTAATTTCGTAATAGAACGAATGGCAATAAAAATAGAAAAAGCAATAATAAGAAAGTCTACAATGGTCGTAATAAAAGAACCATATTTAATAGAAGAATTACCAAAGGTGAAAACTAAATCTGAAAAATCAACTTTTCCCGTAAAAATAGCAATAGTAGGCATAATAATATCGTTTACTAGAGAAGTAACAATTTTTTGAAAAGCGCCACCAATAATAACACCAATAGCCATATCCATAATATTACCTTTCATTGCAAATTCTTTAAATTCTTTTAACATAAATTTTCTCTCCTTCTTTGTCAATTTATATTAATCATAATATAGAATGAGAGAAAAGTCAAGAAATTTGCAATATTATGTCAAATATGATATAATAATAGTACATAAACTTTTGTAAAGGAGAATACAACAATGGCAATGACAATTAAAGAAGCAGTTATTTTAACCGCAAGAGGAAGAAAAATTTCTCTGAATGCTGTGAAGGAGGGATTTGTTGTTGATGTAGCAGGCACTGTTACAAAAAACAAAAAGAACATCTTCATCCGTACGCGAGTAATTCGGGAAGAGAAAAACTTTTTCCTGAAGGGCGGGCAGAGGGTAGAAATTATCCCTAAAACTGCAATTCCTGCATAAAAGATAACTATCTTTTAAAGAGAGGAGATTATATTCGTATAATCTCTTCTTTTTGTGCAAAAAACAAATTATGTGAAATGAATTTTTAAGCTAATAAAAAAATTGCATAAAAAAGAAATAGAAAGCCACACTAAAAATAAGGTGATGAAAATGAAAATCTCATGGATTAAGGAAGAAAAAGATAATAAAAATTTTGCGATGGCAGAAAGATTAGGAATGGAGGTACACCGTTTACAAAACCCAGAAGAAGTAGATAAAACAATGCAAGAGTTGGTCAATCAAAATTATCATACCATAGTCTTATCAAATGAAATAGCGGGTTTTTCAGAAGATATTATTAAAAAATATCAAGATAGTAAAGATATTCATATCATTATTAGCCCCAGAAAATAAAAGGAATAAAAGATTGTTGAAAAACATAAGGTTATTCTAATAAGAAGAAAAATACTTAAGGGGGGAAATATGAATTTTAGTGAGCAGGAAAAAAGTAGTCAATTAACAACAAAAGAAGCTTTTGTGCAAGATTTTTGGCAATGTTTTACGCAACAAAAAAAGAAAAAAAGTGTGACAGAGCTAGTTTTTATATGTATAGGAACAGACCGCATAATAGGAGATTGCTTAGGACCTTTAGTAGGCACGAAATTAGAAGAAAAATTAGGAAGCGATAATATTGGAAATTTAGCTATTTATGGAACACTAAAAGAAAATATTTCATATACAAATATGAAAGAAAAAGTAACACAAATACAAAAGAAGCACCCCCATGCTTACCTTATTATTATTGATGCAGCTCTTTCCCAAGAAGAACAAATCGGCAAAATTTTTGTAAAACAAGGACAAACAATATTAGGAAAAGCATTAAATAAAACCAAAATAAAAATAGGAGATCTTTCCATTAAGGCAGTAGTAGGAAAAAATTATAAATTACCAAAACATAACTTCTCCAGCTTACAAAATGTTTCTTTGAATAGTGTAATTATTTTAGCAGAAATCATTGCAGAAGGAATTTGCGAAGTAATACAATATATTTAAAACAAAAGTATAATTGACAAAAAAATGGAAAAAATCTATATAAACAAAAAGAAAGGAATGTAAGTTTATATGGAGCCAAATGCAATGAAAAATATGGTTATTTTAAAAAATTTACCCTCCAATATTGTAGAAGAAGCTTATATTGTATTAAAAGATCATGCCAAAATACATCAAGAACAAAAAATAGAGAAAAAGCCAACAGGGCAAAAACAAGAAAATTTAAAATCGAAAGATTATATGGTAAAAGAAGCGGAAATGGTAATTCAAGATTATATTGCAAAAATAGAAAAAAAAGAATATGAAATTGGAAGTAGTAATAGAAAATTAAAAGAGAAATATAAAAGACTAAAGGCACTTACTGTGTTTCTATTCCTGTTTAGTATATTAAGTTTATTTACCATCCTTTTAAAGTAAAGAGTCATTTAAGAAAAATAATTTCTAATTTTAAGTTACAAGAAAGTAATGTTAAAATTAGAAATTATTTTTTTGATGACATAAAAGAAAAAAACAAGCATATACATAACTAAACAAAGAAAAACCAAGGAAGAGGTGGACAGTTTGGAAAGAGCTTTAAGTGCAGAAGAACGAATTCGAAGAGCAGAAGAAATTTATCAAAGAAGAAAAAGACAAGGAGATGTGCGTGTCTCTAGTAATCATGTTAGTACAGAAATAAAGCCAAATTATTTTGTATTTAAAAAATTATTGCTGCAAATTTTAATTTGCTTGTTTATTTATCTTATTTTTTATTTGATAAGAAATTCAAATTATATTTTTTCAGAAGATGTTTTGAAGAAAACAAGAGAATTTTTATCTTATGATATTAATTTTCAAAATGTATATCATCAAGCAGAAGGATATCTTCAACAAATGTGGCAACAAAACATACCACAGAATACCAATGGAGAAACCAATGAATTACTAAATAGCGAACAACAAACACAAGAAATGACCAATGAAATGCAAACACAAGAAACAACAAACCAAGAAACAACCAATAGCCAAATACAAGGAGGAATAGGAGGTGGCGAAGAAGGAGAAGCGCTTCTTTCTAATGAAATAGCAAGTACCTCGTCAGATGAACAACCAATATCAGAAGAAAAAGAATTAACGCAAATGGAAATAGATGCAAATGAAATCAAACAAAATTATAGTATGATTTTACCTTTAAAAGGTAGCATTAGTTCTCGTTTCGGACCAAGAGAAGCAACGGAAATTGTTTCTGCAAATCATGCAGGAATTGACATTGCGGCAAATGAAGGAACGATTTTTATTGCTGCTATGGAGGGAAAAGTAACGTATGTTTCTTCAGAAGGCGGGTATGGAAACCATATCTATATTGAAAACAATGATGTTACAACCCTTTATGCACATTGCAGTAAAATTTATGTAAAAGAAGGGGACACCATTACACAAGGACAACAAATAGGAGAAGTAGGGCATACAGGAAATACAACAGGTCCTCATTTACATTTTGAAGTGAGAAAAGAAAATCGCGTGGTAAATCCAGAGTTGATTTTATCTTTTGAATAAAAAAGTACTTCATAAAGTCAAAATGAAATGATATAGCAAGAAAAGGAATGATAAAACAAAATGAAAATACGATTACATTTAAAAATCTTTATATTTATTGCCATTTTTGTGGTAACAAGGCAGATTGAAATTTATGGAATCTTAATGCTTTTTGCTATTTTACATGAATTAGGTCATATGGTAGCTGGTATTTTATTAGGATTTAAGCCAAACTGTCTAGAAATTATGCCATTTGGGTTTTCTATTGGATTTGAAAGTAAGGTAGAAAACTATAATAAAAAAATAAAAAAAGGAACCGTATTAACTGTCAAAAAAATAATGATTGCTGCTAGTGGCCCTATGACAAATATAATATGTATTTTACTATTTCTATTTTGTAATCTATCTTTTTTAGGTTTAAAACAAGATTTAGTGTTATATGCTAACATCTTAATTGCCATTTTTAATTTCATTCCTATTTATCCCTTAGATGGAGGAAGAATTTTAAAAGGAATTTTACATATTTTTTATGGAAGAAAAGAAGCTTATACTTATACCAATAAAATATCGAATAGTTGTATTGCTTTATTAACAGCCATGAGTAGTATTGCTATTTTATATTTAAAAAATGTAGCCATTCTATTTATTCTTGCCTATCTTTGGTATTTAGTTATCGTAGAAAATAAAAAATATCAAAAGAAAAAGAAAATTTATGAAAGTATGAAAGGAATACAAGAAAAACAATACATTTATTGACATATGAGCTTTTTCGTGCGATAATAAAGAAAGTTTAAAAGGAGAAAGAAAAATGGAAATAGAAAAAGCAAAGGCAATCATAGAAGCAATTCTATTTGCTTGTGGAAGAGAAGTAGAAAGAAAAGAATTAATGGCAGCATTAGAATTAAGTGAAGAAGACTTACTTGCTATAATAGAAAGTATGCAACAAGACTATGAAGCACAAAATAGAGGAATTGAAATCATTAAAGTGCAAGATGCTTTTCAATTAACCACGAAAAAAGATTTTTACGAATACATTTATCCTATTTTTGATAAAAGGAGTAAACCAAATTTATCTAATGCTGCTTTAGAGACTTTGTCTATTATTGCGTATAATCCTAAAATAACAAGAGCAGAAATTGAATCCATTCGTGGGGTTAATTCCGACGGAACCATGTACAAGCTGTTAGAATACAACTTAATTGAAAATGTGGGAAAAGCAGATTTACCTGGAAAACCAAGTATGTATAGTGTGACCAAAGACTTTTTAAGAATGTTTGGAATTACTTCACTAGAAGAACTTCCTGAACTTCCAAAATACAAATTAGATGAAAATAGACAAATTGTCATTGACGATATTCTTGAGGCTCCAATGCCCGAAAGGGACGACGTAGAACAAGAAGAACAAGAAACGCAGAAAGAACATGAAAACCAAAAAGAGGAGATAAAAGAAAATGAGTAATGAAAAAGATTTCGTAAAAGAAATAACCAATATTGAAGAAGATTTTGCAAAATGGTATACCGACATTGTATTAAAAGCAGATTTAGCAGACTATACCGATACGAAAGGATGTATTGCAATCAAACCTTATGGCTATGCTATTTGGGAAAATATTCAAAAATATGCAGATGAAAAATTTAAACAAGTAGGAGTAAAAAATGTATATTTTCCAGTGCTAATACCAGAAAGTTTGCTAGAAAAAGAAAAAGACCATGTAGAAGGATTTGCACCAGAAGTAGCATGGGTTACTATTGGAGGAGAGGAAGAATTAGAAGAAAAACTATGTATTAGACCAACTTCAGAAACCATGTTTTCCACTTTATATGCAAAATGGCTAAAATCATGGAGAGACTTACCTTTTGTTTATAATCAATGGTGTAATGTACTAAGATGGGAAAAAGAAACAAGACCATTTTTACGTTCTAGAGAATTTCTATGGCAAGAAGGACATACCATTCATGAAACAGAAAAGGAAGCAAAAGAAAGAACACTTCAAATGCTAGATGTGTATGCAGATGTGATTGAAAACTTACTTGCCATTCCCGTATTAAAGGGAAGAAAAACAAAAAAAGAGCAATTTGCAGGAGCAGAAGCAACTTACACAGTAGAAACTTTAATGCATGATGGAAGAGCGCTTCAAGCAGGAACCTCTCACTATTTTGGACAAAACTTTACCAAACCATTTCATATTACTTTTCAAAATCGTGAAGGAAAAGAAGAATACCCATATCAAACTTCATGGGGCATTAGTACAAGGTTAATTGGAGCAGTTATTATGGCACATGGCGACAATAGAGGATTAAAACTACCACCAAGAGTAGCACCAATTCAAGCTGTTATTGTACCAGTGGCAATGCATAAAGAAGGAGTAAAAGAAAAAGCACAAGAACTATATGAGAAATTAAAAGAAAACTATCGTATGGAAATAGATGTAAGAGAGCAAGTTTCTCCAGGTTTCAAATTTAACGATTGGGAACTACGAGGAGTACCAGTTAGAATTGAACTTGGTCCACGTGATATAGAAGCAAATAAATGCGTTGTAGTAAGACGTGATACACTAGAGAAAATAGAAGTAAATTTAGAAGAATTACCTACCAAGTTGCAAGAAATTTTAGACGACATTCAAAATAATATGTACCGTGAATGTCAAGAAAGAGTGATTGCAAAAACTACAACCGCAACTACGTTAGAAGAATTTATCAAAAACATGAATGAGAATCAAGGCTATGTAAAAACCATGTGGTGTGGAGAGCAAGCTTGCGAAGACAAAATAAAAGAAGCAACAGGTGCTCACTCAAGATGCATTCCATTTGAGCAAGAAACCATTTCAGACACTTGTGTATGTTGTGGTAAAAAAGCAGATAAAATGGTCATTTGGGGAAGGCAATATTAAAACAAAAAATGTACAATCCTAAGATTGTACATTTTTTAGTGCTTTTTGGTTAAAATTTTTAAAATAGCAGGATAAATTTCATCTGCATGATTTTGCCAATTGTCTACAATTTCCTTTGCTTGTTCCTTAGAGCCAACAAAGGTATTTACTTCAAAAATAGTTTCATTATGCTCTACAATTTTACAAGAAATATCAAAATAATTTTCACTTCGTGGAGTATATTCTGCAATAATCGAATGTTCATTTTCAAAATTTTCTATTTCTTCTTTAAAGTTGCTATCCACTCTTAATTTCATAATGCCAGGAAGAATATTTTTCGTAAGTTCTAACGTTTTTTTCCCACTCTCTGTAATTTCATAAAAATAATGTCCTTCATTTTCAAAATGCGAAATATAGTGATTTTCCAATAAATCTAATAAAAATTGTTGAAAATAAAAATAGTTCATATCCGTTACAGAAAGAACTAAATGTAGTAAAGCATCATTGGAAATAGGTTTTGCTATTTTGTTTAAAATATATAAAATGAGAACTTTATTCTCTGCTAAAGTTTCATTATCAGAAGTTAATTTCAAAAGACTCACTCCTCTTAATCAAATCAATATTTATTTTTATTTATTGTTATTTTCAAAATACAACAATTTTTAAGATAAAGGTATTATATCATGTTTTTTCAAAAAAAACTATGTTTTTCTATATTTTCATGATATAATTTAAAAAAGAAAGAAAAATAAGGGGAAACGATGTCAAATTTATATGAAATATTAGAGGTTAGTCAAAAAGCCTCAAAAGAAGTAATTGAAAAAGCATATAAAGTATTAGCCAAAAAATATCATCCTGATTTACAACAAGGCATAGAAAAAGAAAAAGCAGAAAAAAAGATGAAAGAACTTAACGAGGCTTACGAAATATTAAGCGATGAAGAAAAAAGAAGGCAATATGATTTAGAATTAGAACAAGATCAGGAAAAATATCAGCCACCGATAGAAAAGCAAGAAGCACAAAGGCAAGAACCACAAAAACAAGAAAAAGAAGAAAAACCAGTAGAAAACGTAGAAACCATAAGAAATCAAAATCGTGAAATTTTACAAAATGAAATTCAAAATGCCTATCAAAAAGCCTATTATCAATATTTAAGGAGTCTTCGGTTATAAAATAAAAGAACCTTGGACTTTAAAAAGAGTGATAGATTTACTAAAAGTAATATTCATTTTAGGCATCATTGGAGCAATTTTGTGGTTTTTCCCACCAACCAATAAACTATTAGTAGAATTTTATGAAGGAAATATTATCATAAAGACAATAGTTAACATTTTAGGAAGTTTATTAAAAGGAATAGGAAATGCAATCATGCAATTTATACAAACTATATTCCAATAAAATAAGTAGAAAGGCAAAAAAACATAGTCAATTCCCCAAGAAAAGAAAAAGAGGAAACAAAAATGAGAATACGTTTTAAACCATGGGCAAGACCAGAATTAGAAGCAAGTAAATTTTATATTAACGAACCAGAACAATATAAAAATAAATGGCACACTTTATATCCTAATAAAGCACCTTTTCATATAGAACTTGGATGTGGAAAAGGAAGTTTTATTGCGAATCTTGCTGTTAAAAATAAAAATATCAATTATTTAGCCATCGATTTAGTAGATGCTATGTTAGGACTTGCTAAACGAAACATAGAACAAAAGTATGAAGAAGAAAAACAAGAAATAAATAATATTTATCTCACAAGATTTGATATTGAAAGAATTTTTCTCATACTAGGAAAGAAAGATAAAGTAGAAAGAATTTATATCAATTTTTGTAACCCATGGCCAAGAGGAAAGCATCATAAAAAAAGATTAACTCATACAAGACAGTTAGAAAAATATAAAGAATTTTTAACAGACAAAGGAGAAATTTATTTCAAAACAGATGATGATTCTTTGTTTCGTGATAGTCTTACTTATTTTCAAGAAAGTGGATTTACCATTGTAAAACAAACCTATGATTTAGCCAATGAAGTTGACTTTTGGAATAATATTGAAACGGAACATGAAAAAATGTTTAAGGAGCAAAAAATTTCAATAAAAGCACTCATTGCCAAAAAGAAGGAATAACCGATTCTAAAAAGTGTCTTAGAAAAATAGAAATGGAATAAAAAGAAAGGAAATACATTTTGGAAGAAACAATAGAAAAAAAGAGCAAAAAAATTTTACAATTTTTTAAAAAGAATAGTAAATGGCTCATTTTAATTGGTGGGCTTATTCTATTTTTTGTGATATTAGAAGATATTTTAGATGAAGAAATTCATCAGTTTGATAACAATGTTTATGCGTTGGTTTCTAAGAGCATTCAAGAGCCAATTACGACCATAGCAAAAATAGTTACTACCATTGGGTCTAGTTATGTCATTATTCCTATTTGTCTTATTACTTCCATTTGGCTATGGAAGAAAAAAACAGGAAAATACATTGCCATTAATTTAATCATTATATTTTTTAGTAATCAACTTTTAAAAAATATTGTGCAAAGGCCA
This sequence comes from uncultured Clostridia bacterium, assembly GCA_947626735.1. Lineage (GTDB taxonomy): Bacteria > Bacillota > Clostridia > TANB77 > CAG-508 > UMGS1663. The sequence goes on along the minus strand of CANQTK010000029.1, from coordinate 7,571 downwards.
AGACCAGTAGGATTTCGTATTGTAGAACAAAGTGGTTATAGTTTCCCATCCGGACATTCCATGGTAAGTATGGCATTTTATGGCTTATTCATTTATCTCATTCATAAAAAAGTAAAAAATCCAATCGTAAAATGGAGTTGCAATATAGCACTTAGTTTGCTTATTGTGTTCATTGGACTAAGCCGAATTTATTTAGGAGTACATTATGCTAGTGATGTAGTAGCCGGTTTTTGTTTATCTATTTCTTATTTGCTACTTTTTACGCATGTTATGAAAGATAATGGATAAGAAAAATCCATAAATGAGGGTGTATAAAAAGCTTCTTAGAAGTAAAAACTATTTTCAAAGGAGAGAAAAATATGTTTTTACCACGAGAAGTTTTTTTTGAGAAAAAAGCAGAAGATTATGAATTAGGCAAAGAGTTATTAACAAGATATAAAGAAAAAGGAATTCCTTGCATTGAAATTGAAAACCACAATAATATTGAAGAAATGAGAAAAAAGGAAAATAAAGAATTTCCAAAAATGAAACAAAATTTAATTATTGGTATTCGAAAAACACATAAATTTGTACCCAATCATAAGACTTCCGACTATTTAGTACCATATACCTCTTCGCGGTTGTATTGCCATGTGTTTATATTGCTATTTGGTTTGTAATTATAATAAATGTGCTTATTTAAGGCTGTTTGTCAATCGTGAAGAAATGTTAGAGAAAATTATTAAAGTAAATAATGAAAGTGATAAAGAGTTAACTTTTGAAATAGGAAGTAATAGTGACTTAATTTTAGAAAATACCATTACAGGTAATTTAGAATGGACCATTCAAAATTTTATTGCAAGAACAGAAAAAGGAAACTTAACTTTTCCTACCAAATTTGATATGGTAGATCCTATTTTAAATTTGGAACATCAAGGAAGAATTATCGTAAGAGTTAGCGTCAATCCACAAGAAATCATACGAAAAATAGAAATTGGAACGTCTCCATTAAAAAATCGAGTAGAAGCCATTAACAAATTAAAAGAAGCAAACTATAAAGTAGGAATTTTAATAGCTCCCATTGTATTAATAGACAACTGGAAAGAAAAATATCAAACCTTAATTGAATATTTAGCCGAAAATTTAAGTGAAAAAGTAAAACAAGAAGCTTTTTTTGAAATTATTTTTATGACATATAGTTACATTCATAATGCCATTAACACAGAAGCTTTTCCCAATAACCCAGTACTTTATGATAAGGAAAAAATGACAGGAAGAGGACGAGGAAAATACACTTATAAAAAAGAAATAAGAGAAGAGGCAGAAATTTTTTTAAGAGAGCTAATGCAAAAATATTTTCCAAACAATGAAATTAAATATATTGTCTAAACATTTGCATCGTTTTTATAATAACAAGACATTTTTGCTTCTTTAGCATGTAAAAATAGACGATTTATGAAAAGATAAAAAATTCTTGACAAAGAAGTAAAAAAAGAAAAAAATGAAAGCACAGCTGGCTTTGTAAGTAATGGAAATGTTAACTTATTAACAGATAGGAAGTCATTAAAAGACAATACAAATGTAGTTTATATAGAAAGATAAACTAAAAAAGTAACAGAAAGTGTAACCATTTATTCACAGGATACAAATTACGATAATTCTACTACAGAAAATAAAGTAAGAAAAAGTGAAATTAGATAGCAACGCTCTTTTGACTCTAAGTAACATAAATGTAATACAAATGTAATGTAAAAGAACTTGATTTATAGTTTGGATAATTGTATTATAATAGTAAGATATAACATAAGGATAAAATTTAAAAAAAGGAGCGAAAGAAAAAATGAAAAAGAAAGAAAAAAGAATGATTTTAATTTTAATCGTCATCTCAATACTAATTATTGGGGTAATCTGGTTCATCACTAGGGGAGGCAAGAAAGAAGAAGTAGTAAGTAGCAATGCAGGAGAAGAACAAGTAAAAGAAGAATTTGTAACAAAACTAGAAGATGGAACAAAATTAAATACAAGTTCAACATTAAATAATGAAAAACAATTCCAAGGATTAAAAATAACGAATATACAATTAACTAACAGAGAAGACAAAACAGAATTAATTGCTGACATTGTAAATGACACAGGAAGCGATAAAGATGCAATGTTAATTGATATTGTGTTATATGACAAAGAAGGAAAAGAAATTACCACTTTAGGAGGAAGAATATCTCCAATAAAAGCAGGACAAACAATGCAATTTAGTACATCCGCTATGATTGATTACGCCAATGCATATGACTTTGAATTCAAATTAGCAGAATAATAAAAAAACTACTCGTTCACATTTATGAACGGGTAGTTTTTTATCCTCCAAGAGACATGTTACTTATTGCTCTTATATAACAAATAAAAAAGATTAGCAATCACAAGAATCTTCGCATCTTACACATTCTTTGTCGCATTCTTTTTCACATGGTTTACATTCTTTGAAATCATGTTTACAGTCTAATTTTACACCTTTTAAACACTTTCCTTCATGTTTACATTCTGTGCAAATTTTACAATGTTTTACGTTATCTACCCAAATTTCAATAGCATAAGATTTGTTAGCACATAAAGGTCCAAAAACGAAATCTCCATCTTTATCAGTAAAAGTATGAGATACTGGTCTTCTTTCTTCTTTGCCACAATCGTATACTATTTCAATTAGTTTTACAACAGCATCTGCTACTGGGTCTCCATAACAATCTTTAATAACACCATAAATAACATTTCTATTATCTTCTGGTAAGCGAATATCAAGATCAAATTGTTTTCCAGAGGCAATAACACCGTCAACATCTACGACAGGACATATATTTTTATCATATTCCATAAATTAAATCATCCCTTCTAAAATTTATTCTTTTAGCATATAGCTTACTATATACTATGAAGCAGAAAGAAAAAAAGTGTCTTATTTTGTAGCAATTCTTAAAAAGATAAGATATAATGAAAGAAAAATGTCAAAAGGAGAAAATATGATAGATACAAGGCCAATTGGTATGTTTGATTCAGGCGTAGGAGGACTTACGGTATTAAAAGAAGTAAGAAAGCAAAATCCAAAGGAAAATATTATTTATTTAGGAGATACGAAGCGTTTCCCTTATGGAAGTAAATCGAAAGAAAGTATTATAGAACTGACTAAAAAGGGAATTGATTTTTTATTAGAAAAAAATGTGAAAGCCATTGTGATTGCTTGTGGAACCGCAACTTCTCAAGCATTAGAAGAAATGCAAAAGCAGTATCCTCTTCCCATCATAGGAATTATGGATTCTACGGTGCAATATATTAAGAAAAAGAAAACATTAAGACAGATAGGTGTTATTGCTACAACAGGAACCATTCGTAGTAAAGGTTGGGAAAACAAATTACATCGTCAGATTCCAGAGGCTAATATTTTAAATAAAGCATGCCCTCTTTTAGCTCCTATGGCAGAAGAAGGTTGGACCGAAAATAAAATAGCAAAACTGACTGTACAAGAATACTTAAAAGAGTTTCAAAACATTGATTGCTTAATTTTAGGTTGCACTCATTATCCTTTATTTAAAAAATGCATACAAGAAGAATTAGGAGAAAAGGTGGAAATTATTAATACAGGGGAAAAACTAGCAAAAGATATGAAAAAAATTTTAAAAACGCAACAAATACAAAATGAAAGTAATCACCAAGGAAACTATGAGATTTACTTAACTGATACAGAAACTAATTTCATAAGTGTAGCAAGTAAATTATTAAAAGATAAAGAAATAGAGCAAAAAATAAAAAAGGCAGATTTGGAATAAAATGAAACCTAAGCCATATATATAATAAAAAATGGAAAGGGGTTTAGCATGAAAAAAGTAAAAATAATTTCAATGATTTTCATCATGTTACTAATGATAAGTATCAGTATTGTTTCTCATGCGGCGATTGACCAAACCGTTTACTTTGATATCAAGTATGATGGAGAAATTAAAGTAAATGAAGAAAAAACAACGGTTACGACACTAGCTGGAAAAGAAACACCACAGCATACTAACGTAAGAATAAAAGTAGATATAGAAGGACCATCAACACCTAAATTACTGGCGATTGATTCCACAGGAAAAGAATATGATATTGCACAAATTGGTTACTGGGGACCAAGTCAAGGTTTTCCTATTCAAGGAAACTTTTACAATGAAACAATGGTAAGAGCAACCTATTCAGTAGCAGGTACCTATAAAATAACACTAAGTTTAATTGATGTACAAAACGATGATGATATATTAGCACAAAGAGAATTTACTTTTGAAGTAAAAGGGGAGGAACCAGCAGTTACCAATGAAGTAGTAAATGAGACAGCACAAGAACTTCCTAAAACAGGTACCTCTTTAATAGAATATGCTATTTATGCAGTCATTTTACTTGTCATTGTATATGCGATATACCAAATAAGAGAAAGAAGAAAATAGAGGGAAAACAAAAGAGCGACTTTAATATTTAAGGTCGCTTTTATAATGTAAAAAAGAAAAAATGAAAAGGTTTATAGGTATAACCTTATTGAGAAACCTAAATATATCATGACAAGGAATGAAACAACTTGAAAGCAAAAATCATTCAAATCAAAAAACCACTCCTTTTTTCTTTTCTTTTATTTTTTCTTTTCCTAGGAAGTATTTTTACCATTTGTATGGACCAAATAGATTCGGTTTCTTTTGAAACAAAGCAAGTGAGTAGTAAGGTAAGAATCAAACAAGAAAATACAATAGTGGAACAAAAGGTAATAGAAGATAATATTGCTATGAACTTAGTGGAATATGAAAATTTTCCAAGAGAATATCGAGGCTATAAAGTAGTAGGAAAAATTAAAATACCAAAATTAGAAATTGAAAAATATATATTAGAAGAAACAACAGAACAAAGCCTAAAAGCGTCGGTTACCAAAACATGTGGTCCAAAGGTAAATGAAATTGGTAATTTTTGCATTTCAGGACATAATTATCAGCAAACTTTTGGAAGAATAAAAGAATTAGAGGTAGGGGACAAAATTTTGATGACAGATACCTACAATAGAGAAATGACTTATGAAGTTTATGATACCTATAAAGTAAGTCCCTTAGATACTTCTTGCTTAAGTCAAGAAACAAATGGAGAAAGGGAAGTAACGCTTATTACTTGTACGTTAGGAGCCATCAAAAGAAACATTGTAAAAGCCATTGAAGTATATGATTAAAAAGATGCATAAACCTTTTACCATAAGCATAAAATTGCTTATAGTAGGAGGTTTTTCTTATGTTTATTGTATTCAATAGAGCCAAAATAAATTCTTATCTTATTTCGTTGGGAACGGTCGTTTTACTATTTGTTATGGCATTTTTTATGATGCAAGAGCAAACAGTGCAAACAGTAGCATCGACGAAAGAATTGCCCATTTATAGTGTAGCAACGCAAGAGAAAAAAGTTGCTTTTACCATGAATTGTGCTTGGGAAGCAAACGATATAGATAGTATCTTAGAAACGTTAAAAAAACATAACACACACATAACATTTTTCATGGTAGGTGATTTTGTTACAAAATATCCAGAAGCAGTGAAAAAAATAGCAGAAGCAGGACACGAAATAGGAAACCACTCTAATACACATCCACATGTAAACAATTTGTCCTTAGAAAAAAATAGGGAAGAAATTGAAGCATGTAGCAAAAAAATAGAACAAATTACAGGAAAGAAAACAACACTTTACCGTGGACCGTATGGAGAATATAACGATACGGTCATAAAAGCCGCAAAATCACAAAATCATATTGCTATTCAATGGAATTTAGATACCTTAGACTATAGTGGTTTAACAGGGGAAGAAATGTGGAAAAGAATAGAAAGCAAATTACAAGCAGGGAGCATCATTTTGAGCCATAGTGGAACAAAACACACGGCAGATAGCCTTGATATGTTACTTTCCAACATAGAGAAAAAAGGTTTTCAAATTGTAATGGTATCAGATTTAATTTATCAAAATAATGATTATATTGATGTCAATGGCGTGCAAAGACAACAAAGTAAAACGAATGAATAACTCCTTTTAATTTGGAAATACTAGCAATAAAATGAGCAAAAAGGAGAATAGGTACCATGTCATTTATTGGAATTGTGAGTGAGGAAAACGTAGAAAATTGTATTCGTAGAAGTCTTTTAGAAAAATTAGAACTAAGAGAAAGTTCGGTTTTATTTCTAAAAGAAAAAAGCATTGAAAATATAAAAAATATTAAATTTGAAACCATCCTTTTAGCAAGAGAATTTAAACATCCAGAAAAATTAAAAACCATGTTAGAAGATACGCCTTACCTTATTATCAATTCTGATTTAGAAAAAAATTTAGAATTATTGGAAAATGTGAAAGCTACTGTAATAACATATGGATTTAATTCAAAAGCAACTATTACAGCTTCTTCTGTAGAAGAAGAGGAAATATTACTTTGCATTCAACGTGCCATGGAAGATAAGAACGGAAATGTGATAGAGCCACAAGAAATTAAATTGCCACTTTGTGAAAATGTGAATTGTACCATGGCAGTAGCAAGTTGTTTGTTACTTTATGGAAAAATAAAATAATATAAAAATTATAGTATAAAATAGGCTAAAATCAATAAATTTTTAAATAAATTTTGGAAAATTTAACTTTTTATGTAGACAAATCCAAAAAAAGGTAGTATAATAGAATTTGTAAAAAACATTCTAAAAGATAAACCAAAAGAATAAAATACAATAGACAAACAAATAAGGGGAGGAAAAGAAATTGAATACAAACTATTCAGAGAATAACCAATTAGTATTAGTTGGAAAAGTAACAAGTGAAAAGAGATTTAGTCACGAAATTTATGGAGAAAAATTTTATTTATTTGACTTAAGTGTACCACGTTTAAGTGGCAATGCAGATAATATTCCTATTACTATTTCAGAAAGATTATTAGTAGAGGAAGATTTAGCAATTGGAAAAAATATTATTATTGAAGGTCAATTCCGTTCTTACAATAGTTTTGAAAATGAAAGAAACAAATTAGTGTTAACAGTATTTGCCAAAGAAATTAAATTTGCAGAAAATCAAGAAGAGGAGTTTAAGCCAACTAAGGAAAATACATCAAACGAAGTTATTTTAGATGGCTTTATTTGTAAAAAACCAATTTATCGTAAAACACCATTTGGAAGAGAAATTGCAGATGTATTACTTGCGGTAAACAGAGCTTATAATAAATCCGATTATATTCCATGTATTGCTTGGGGTAGAAATGCAAGATTCTGTGAGAACATTCCAGTAGGAACAGAAGTTAGAATTGTAGGTAGAGTGCAATCTAGACAATATGAAAAGAAATATGAAGATGGTACTTCTGAAATGAAAATTGCTTACGAAGTATCTGTAGCAAGTCTAGAAGTAATTGACCAAGCAGAAAATAAAAAAGAAACAGAAATCATAGAAGAAAAGCAAGAAGCAATATAAATAAAAAAATCCGCTATAGCGGATTTTTTGCAGACTGTTGACAAAGTATATAAAAATATTTTGCTCAATAGTCTTTTCTTTTTTTAAAAAATATAGTAAAATAAATA
>CANQTK010000028.1 GCA_947626735.1 uncultured Clostridia bacterium | reverse complement strand
AATAAAACAATAAGATTTCCTGTTCCTTTAATTGATAGAATAAATGATGTTCTTACAGCAGATGTAACTTTTTCAAGGTTTGTAATTCAAGCCTGCGAATATGCATTAGATAATATGGAAAAAGTAAAACCAAGTTCAAAAAATACTAAATAATAAAAAAATTTTGGATTCTAAATATATTTGATCCAAAATTTTTTTATGTTATTATTTTTTATTTTGCTTTTCTTTTTGAGATTTAATAAAATTTTCTTTTGTATATTTATATTTTTTACCATTTATTTTTATAAATGGTATTTCTTCGTTAGATGGAATTACAAAAGGGAAAATTCTAAGTAGAGTATCTATTGCTATTTTATCTTGTTCATCTTCACTATTAAGTAGTTTATTCATTTCATCAATAGGAATTAAAGCAAATTTTATGGTATCGTTGTAATAATATTTTCTATACATATCATTTAATATATCTTCATATTCCTTTTCAATTTGTGAATTTATAATATTATATTCTTCTTTTGATATTTCATTTGAGTTTTTACTATCTTCTATTTTTTTTAATCTAATTAAACAATTTAGTGCATCTTTATCTATACTTAAAATTAATTCATTAGCTTCTTTTATTTCTTCATTACCATTTTTCTTTTTTATTTGTGTATTTCCATCTATTTTTAATAAATTCTTTGTAAATTTAGCTTCTCTCATTTCTTCTCTAGGTAAATCAGTTAATCCATAAATGTAATCTAAACTAACATTATATAGATATGAAATTTTTAAAGCATGTTCAAATTTTAATTTTTCTGTGCATTTTTCAATTTTTACTAAACTATTTTCTTTTATTCCTAGTTCTTCGGCAAGTTTATGTTGTGTAAGTTTTTCACTATTATTTTTTATATACATTGTTTCTCTAATTTTTTTAAGATTAGGTGCTTCTAAAGATATTATTTCATGTGTTCCTTTATTTTTACGTTTTTCCAAAATTCTATTTAAGATTTCAATTCTTTTATTATTCAATACAAAATCCACCTTTCCCTTATGTAATCTCTATTTCATATAATGTTTTTAATTTTTACCCCTAGTATTTTTAATTTTCACCCCCAGCAAACCGTTGGTATTGTAGTGTTTTTCGTTGATTAGTTATAAAATTTAACATATACTATAATTAAGAAATTCATGAATATCTTAGAGAGAAAATTTATTTATAGTATAACACATTTGCTCATAAAAAACAATTCTCTCTTTCAACAATGGTGTTATATGGAAAGGAAAAATCACTATGGAAAACATAATTTTACCTGCATCTTTGGAAAGCAAAACAAGCAAAGAAGGAAATCCTTATATGTGCATATCAATTAAAATAACTGATACATATGAAAAGATTGTCTTTCTTGATAGAAGTGAAATTGAGCTAATTAAGATGGTTTACTCAAAAGAAAAGACATCTAATAGAATAAATCTTAATAAAGCATCTACAGAAAATAACTAATTTAGGTTAGGCTGGGTGTGGTCGTTAGACCACATCCCATGCCTACGACCTATAAGCCAGTATTAACTTATAGGTCGTACAATTTTGTGCGTGCGAATATTTAACAATAAATTACTGGAGGTTGTATCTATTATGACTAGTAAAAAAGATGAAAAAATAAAAGATAAAAACACTCGTGTTTACCAAGTTACAATTAATAATCCATCGCAAAAAAATTTAAGTCATGAAAGAATTAAAGAAATATTATCTAAGTCCAAAACAGAATATTATTGTATGGCAGATGAAATAGCACCAGAAACTGGAACATACCACACGCATTTGTTTGTAATGTTTTCCAACCCACTCAGACTAAAAACACTTTCTAAAAGGATGGGCAATTCTCATTGCGAAGCTATTGATACTAAAATTAAAGGGGTAATACAAAGCAATATAGATTATATTCAAAAAGTAGGCACTCATGCAGACAAAAAGTCTTGTCAAGTAGAAGGTACGTTTGAAGAAGTTGGAAACAGACCTGTTCTAAAGGAGAAAAAAATTAAACAACCTTTAATGAGTATAGTTTTAGAAGATATAAAAAATGGTAAGTCTGTAACTGACATTATAGAAGAAAATCCATCATTAGCTTTTAAAATAAAACAACTTAGTGAATTAAGGCAAAAGTATCTAGCAAAACAGTATCTAGGAAAAACAAGAAATGTTAATGTTATCTATAAATACGGAGCTACAGGAACAGGAAAATCAAAATCAACTTTAGAAGAATTTCCTGATGCTTATAGAATTACAAATTATAGGCTTGGTAGAGGTGGTGTATATTTTGATGGGTATGATGGTAATAGTGCAATAGTATTTGAAGAATTTTCTAGCAATAAAATACCTATTGTTGAAATGCTAAATTATCTTGATATTTATTATATTATGTTACCTTGTAGATATTTTGATGTTGTTCGGAACATATCGGAACTGTGGTAATTTGTTCAAACACTAGTTTTGACCTAGCATATCAAGAACTGCAAAATTCTCTTGGAACTATAAGGCAGTATAAGGCTTGGCTTAGACGTATAACAAAAATTATTGAATATAAAGAAGATGGCAGTACAATAGAACATAAAAAAGAAGAATTTTTAAAGGAGGTATAATTTATGATTAAAAAAATAAATTTAATTGATACAAAAGATAAAAAAAATAAGATGACAACATGGCAACAAGATGTAGAAATTGCATTAAATCAATTCTTTTACCCATGGAAAGATTTAGCAACATTTTTGGGAGCTTTATCGCTCCCATCCCTTAATAATTTTCTTGCTAATATTAAACCCTGTCAAGATGCCAATAATGTATATACGAATTTTTTAAAAACTTTACAATTAGATAATATTTCTATACTAAAGGATTTATCAGTAAATGGTATATTAACTGGAACATCATTTTTATTATTATTAATAGCTTTGTCGAAACCTTTTGAAGTAAAAAGAAAGATACAAGCTTGTAAAGATTTAAAAATAACTGATAATAAAAAGACAACAGGAAATACAATTATTCCTATACGTGATACTATTTCATTTAAAAATCCAAGTATAAGAAAATTAGTATGTTATAGCAATGGAATTTTACCTGATGACTTTGAAGAAAACAATAATAAAAAAAGATTATCTAAAAAATGGGGAAATTTTATTACTGATATAGAAGAATATAAAAACAATAAATTAATTATATATTATAAAAGACACTCTAGCGATAAGATGTTATTCTTTGAAAATAAATTCTTACCTAAAGAAGCTTCTCTATATGCTCTAGGAGAAAATGATAGAGGAGAAATAGAAACAGTTGATTTAGATAAAGCTTCTCATATGATTATTGCCTCAAGTAGTGGTCGGTGGTAAGACAACATTATTTAAGTTAATAATGCTAGAAGGACTATTAAAAAACGATTTAATTTACATAATTGATATGAAGTTTGGGCTAGACTTCAATAAAGGTTGGCAAGACTTATGCAAAGTTATTACAAATGTTGAAGAATTATGGGACTTCTTAGTATATGATATTCAAGATATTTGCAATGAACGTAAAGGACTTTTTGAAAAATATAATTGTGCAGACTTTAAAGAATATAACCAAAAAGTAGAAAACGGAGAAATTCATAATAAAAAGCTTAAAAGAATAATTATTGGTGTAGATGAGGCAGCACAATTATTTCCTAAAATTTCTTCTAATAAAGAAATGAAACAAAAACTAGAAAAAATAAGAGATGAAATAGATAAAATTGCATCATTATATAGGTCTCTAGGCATTTCACTTATTACCTCAACTCAAGTTCCATCAGCAGAAGTTTTAAGTTCTGCTGTTAGATACAACGCTAGTCTAAAGGTATGTGGTAGAGCAAATGAATTACTAAGTAAAATGACACTTGATAGTACTCTTGCTAGTACAATTCCTATTAAATCTCGTGGTCGATTTGTAACTAATGAAGGAAAATTTTTTCAAAGTTTCCTATTCTATGAAAAAGACTTCTTTCCTGAAATCAAAAAACTGCAGGAGCAGAAAGAAAATAATAAAAATGAATATGAGCAGTTATCTTTATTTGATAATTGAATATAATCAAGAAAGGAGTGTTTGCATGAAAGTTTTTGTAAATTATCCAGAAGATGCTGACAAAAAAACAGAATTTGAAGATAGAGTTGCTGACTTTCATGCAACTCTACTCATAAAAAAAATTCAAGATTTACATATTAGCGATGCATCTAAAAGAAAGGTATTAGATTTGATATTGCAAGATTTAAAAGAAAAAATGTACGAGGATTAACTCATACATTTTTTTAATTTATTATAACTTGTCCTAGTTAATTGTGCTTTACCCTGTTCCCATTTTTTAATTATGGATGCATGGATATTAACCATCTTAGCTAAATCAACTCTTTTTAAATTATTTTTCTTTCTAAAATCTATTATAGTTTTACTTGGATTATTTAAAAGGAAAGCTATATAATCATCATTAATAATGAGCTTGTCCTCAATTTTTAATTCTTTTATTACCCTCTTAAGAAACTCTATATTAACAAGTTTCATTTCTTTATTTTCTAAATTAAAAATAACACCCCTATCACATTTTAATTTTTTTGCTAAAGTTCTTTGTTCTATATTAGCAAGTTGCCTATAATATCTTATTTGTTCCCCTAATGTACTATTTTCATTAATAGGTTTTATTTCTCTTACTTTATGAGTTTTTAAAGTTATAGTATCTGGGAGAGTATCCCTTAATTTATAAAATAATCTACTTATTTCAACACCAATTCCATCAGGAGGTAGTTGCATTATCAATACACCTTGAAACATAGGTAGAAAGTTTCACATTTTTAGTCGGTTCAAAACTATTAATTCCTTTAATTAGTCCAATGGTCCCAATGGAAATTAAATCGTCTTGTTCTACTTTACAAGAAGCATATTTTTTACAAACATGAGCCACTAATCTTAAGTTTCTTTCAATTAAAATATTCCTTGCTTCTTCATCTTTTTCTTTTAACCTTTGTATATACATTTTTTCTTCTTCTGCCGATAGTGGTTCTGGAAATAATTGATTATTGGAAATGTAACCTACCACAAAAATGGCAGAAGAAAGAAAAGTCAAAAAACCTGTTAAACTAAGAGCAAGCAAATAATAGGCACCTCCGTTTCTTTTTCACATATCAAATTATATGTTTCAAAAAAGAAAAAGTGCCTGACCCCTAGAAAAAGGACATTAGTCGACTTGGTCATTCAATTTTTGAATGGCTTCATTTATTTCAAAAATTTTGAAACCTTCCTTTGTTTCTTGAATATGATATTTTTCTTTTAATTGTATTATTTTTTCTACGCTTTGGTTAATTCTGTCTATCTGTATTTTCCCTTTTTTTGCTTTTTTAATGAGATAGTTTATCGTTTTCTTTACTTGCAAGTAAGGAAGTCCTATCATAATGATGTCATTTCCTGCTTCGATAGCTTTGAAAGCTGCTTTTTTTATATTATAATGAAGTCTAATTGCCATCATTTTTAAATCGTCCGTCATAATGAGTCCTTGATAATGATATTTTTGGATTAAATCGTTTTGGATTATTTTTTTAGATAGAGAAGCTGGGTATCTTTTGTCTGCTTTTTTTAACATAAGGTGTCCTACCATAATAGCCTCTGCTCCTTCTTCTATGGCTTTTTGAAAAGGAATCATATCTTCTTGTTCCAATTGTTCTATTTTTGCGGTAATTTTAGGAATACGAAAATGAGAATCTTTTTGGGTTAATCCATGTCCTGGAAAATGTTTTATCACTGCAATGACCCCTTGTTTTTGCATTTCTTTCATGACTGCTATAGCATAAGTACTTACTTCTTCTTTAGTTTTTCCATAACATCTGTCTCCAATAGCATGTTTTTCTTCAAATCTTCGAATGTCTAAAACAGGTGCATAATTCATTGAAATACCAGTTTCTTTTAACATTTTTCCCAAAATTGCTCCGCTTTCTTTGACTAATTCTAAATTTTGAGTACTAGCTATTTTGGTAGCACTTTTTAAATTTAGAATTTCCTTTGGCATACGATTAACTCTTCCACCTTCTTGGTCCATACTAATAAAAATAGGAATTGGATTGTTTTCATTTAGTTTTTTTATGTGATGAATACATTGTACCATTTCTTGATAGGTTTGATAGTTATTTTTGTATAAAACCACTCCTCCTATTTTATCTTCTTGTATTAATTTTGTGATTTCTTGTTCTGTTTTATTTTCTAGTCCTACCATAAATAGTTGTCCTATTTTTTCTTCTAATGTTAGTTCCTCTATTTTCATATTTACCACCTATTTCTTTATAGGTTTATTGTATCATACTGTTCTTTGAGATACAATATTTTTCTTTTACTTTAACGCATATGTTTTTTATTTGCTGCATAGTTTTTAAGGAATATGAAAAGTGTTTCATAAGGATTCACTTTTAAGACTATAAGGAGGATTTTAAAGATGCACTTTCTATGCTCCGTTGGAAAAGGAATTTTAATTGGTGCAGGTGCTATTTTACCACGGCATCAGCAGTGGTGTTCTTTGTGTTATTTTTGGTCTTTATGAAAAATTAGTAAATAGCGTTTTAGGTATTTTTCATGATTTTAAAAAAAATGCAAGCTTTTTACTTCCTATTGTGATAGGTATTGCTATTGGTTTTTTCTTATTTGGTAATTTGCTTCACTATTTTTTTATTTCATATGAAGCAGAATGTAAATTATTATTTTTAGGACTTATTTTAGGTAGTGTTCCTGCTCTATTTAAAGAAGTTAGTAAAAAGAGAAAATTCCGTCTTTCTTTTTTGTTTTATACTTTCATTAGCTTTGCAATTGGCTTACTTTTGTTTTTATTTGAAAGAAGAATGAATGTTGTTTTAACGCCTAATAATACTCATTTTTCATTTTTATTTTTTTCTGGCTTTGCTATGTCTTGCGGTATGATTATTCCCGGCGTTAGTAGCACCGTTATTTTGTTATGTCTTGGCAGCTACTCTATTTATTTACAAGCAGTAGCTAGCTTTTACTTACCGGTTTTAATTCCAATGGGACTTGGTATTTTTTGTGGCTCTATTTTCTTTTTATTCGTCATTCGTTTTTTACTAACTCATTATTCTGTTCAAACCTATTATGCCATTATTGGTTTTGTACTTGGTAGTATTTTTGTACTTCTTCCTTCTTCTTTTTCGCTTGTTTCTTTACTACTTTTTGTGATTAGCTTTTGGATAGCCTATAAAATAGAAAAATAGCAAAGAAAAGAACACCACTTACATAAGTAAATGATGTTCTTTTTGTTTTTATTTTTTTCTTCTTAAAATCCAATCTTTTTCTACCTTTACTGGTAATTTCATAAGCACTTTTTGCTCTGCTTTTCCTGGGTTAATATATTTGATTGGTTCTTGTGTATCAATATCCCATAAAGCATCTATGGTAAAGGAAATTGTTTCTATTTGATGTGGTACAATTAGTTCTAATTTATCTCCTACTTGTAATTTATTTTTAATTTCTACTACTACTTTATCTTCTTGCTCTTCTACTACTTTTCCTCCAAATTCATATTCTGGATTATATTGTTTTCCTTCATATTCTTGGAAGTCTTTATTATTTCTATCATTAAAATAGAAGGTTGTTAATCCTCTTGTTTTTGTTTTTTCTAATTCTACTAAATATTTCGTGTAATCATAGTTTTTAGGGTCTTTGCAATAATCATCTATTGCATTGCGATAAGTATTTACGACTGATGCCAAGTAATATTCTGTTTTTAGTCTTCCTTCTATTTTTAGGCTATCAACTCCCATTTCCATAATTTCTGGAATTTCTTTGATTAAGCACATATCTTTGGAAGAAAAAATGTAAGTTCCCTTTTCATCATATTCTACTGGCATTAAGTTTCCTGGCTTATTTGCTTCTTCTACATAAACGTTATAAGCCCATCTACAACTTTGTGCACAATCTCCTAAATTTGCACTTCTTCCTGCTAAAAAGTCACTTAAAAAACATCTTCCAGAATAACCAAAGCAAATAGCACCATGAATAAACATTTCTACTTCTAGATCTTTTGGTTTATTTTTCATGATTTGTTTGATTTGTTCTTTATTCATTTCTCTTCCTAAAATGACTCTTTTCGCTCCATTTTTATACCAGAAATTAGCTGCATGATAGCTTACCGTATTTGCTTGCGTGCTAATATGAATTTCCACATCTGGCGCATATTCCTTGATAATTTCTACTACACCACCATCGGCTACAATAATGCCATCTACTTTTAATTCATTTAACATTTTCGCTTGCTTTTTTATTTCCTCATAGGTTTCATCCCATGCATAAATGTTTATGGCTGTATATACTTTTTTGTTTATAGAATGTGCATATTTAATGGTGTTTGCAAGGTCACTATCTTGCATTTCTGCCCTTGTTCTTAAAGATAAACTTGAGGTTCCTGCATAAACAGCATCTGCACCATATAAGAAAGCAATTTTAGCTTTTTCAAAGGAACCCGCTGGGGCTAATAGTTCTGGTTTTTTCATATTTTATTAATCCCTTCTTATTTCGTTTCTCTTTTCATATATGAAAAGTAAATGTATTATATCATCTTTTTTTCAAAATATCTACCTTTACATTTATGTTTCTTTTTGATAAAATAGAAGAAATATAAGGGGGAAATCATAAAATGATGCAAAGTAGACAAAAAAAGCAACCTAAGAAATTAAGTAAAATGCAAACTTATGCTTTATACTTTTTTTTATTTGCTTTCTTAGGTTGGTGTATGGAAACCATTTATAGTTTTATTGTATTAGGTCATTTTACAAAACGAGGGTTTTTATATGGTCCTTTATGTCCTATTTATGGTTATGGTGCACTCATTTTAATTATCTTTTTAGGCAAATATCGTAATCAATCCTTAAAACTTTTCGTTTATTCTGCTGTTATTTTTTCTGTTTTTGAATATTTGGCAAGCTATATATTAGAAGTATTATTTCATTCCTATTGGTGGGATTATACGAATGACTTTTTCAACTTAAATGGTAGAATTAGTATTTTCTATTCTTTTGCTTGGGGAATTATTGCTATTATTTTTATAGGGCATTTATACCCTTTCTTTAAGAAAAAAGTAAATTTTATTTTGTCTAAAATTTCTTACCGCATGAAAGTGTTATTATTACATAGTATTTGTGTTATTTTTATGGTGGATACGATTTTATCTTGCATTCGTTATCTTTCTATATAAACGTTTATTTTTGAAATTAATAGCAAAACCGTACTTTGCTGTTCTCACAAAGTACGGTTTTATTCTATTCAAAGGAAAGGGGTGTCCCTACCGTTCCATTTTGGAACGAAAAGGGGCGTCCCTACTGTTTCAATTTAGAAATTGCAAGGCCATCTCCTACTTCCAAGATTTGTGTTTCTAACTTAGGATTGTTTGTTACTTCTGCAATATATTCTCTTAAATTTCTTACCGCTGTACGTTGCTTATGTTTATGATAATCTCCCATAACATAACCTTTGTATAAAATATTGTCTGCTAAAATAACGCCATTTTTATTTAACATTCTTAAAGCTTGTTGTAAGAAAAAAGGGTATTTTCCTTTAGCTGCATCAATAAAGATAGCATCATATTTTTCTTCAAGAGTAGGTAACACTTCTACCGCGTCTCCTTCTATAATGTGAATTTTTTCTGCTACTTCTACTTTTTCTATATTTTCTTTTGCTTCTTTTACTCTTTCTTCATCACGCTCTATGGTGTCAATTCTTCCACCTTCTTGTAAATATTCTGAAAAACACATCGCAGAGTAACCTACTGCTGTTCCTATTTCTAGTATTTTGCTTGGTTTTAATTCCTTTAAAATGCTACCTACTACTTCTAAGGTATCATCCATAATAATAGGAATGTATTCTTTTAAAGCTTTTTCTTTTATTTTTTGTAGTTCCTCTTTGTTCAATATTTTTCCTCTTTTCTTTTATTTTTAAGTAGGAAAAACCACTTGTTTTTCACAAATGGTTTTATACTTGTTTTATCTTCTTGCTTCTCTTTCTCTTGTTTTGGTATCTAATATTTTCTTTCTTAAGCGAATATTTTTTGGTGTTACTTCTACTAATTCATCTTCTGCTATAAATTCAATGGCTTTTTCCAAAGACATTTGAAGTGGTGGAACTAAACGAAGGGCATCATCTGAACCAGAAGCTCTCGTATTGGTTAAGTGTTTTTCTTTACATACGTTAATGGCAATATCTTCGTTTCTTGAGTTAATACCTACAATCATTCCTTCATATACTTCAACACCTGCTCCAATTAAAAGTTCTCCTCTTTCTTGTGCATTGTATAAACCATAGGTTACAGAAGTTCCTTGTTCAAAGGCAACTAACACTCCTCTTGTTCTTGCTTGAATTTCTCCCTTATATGGTTCATAAGAATCAAAGATAGAGTTCATGGTACCTTCTCCTTTGGTATCAGTTAAGAACTCTGTTCGATAACCAATAATTCCACGCGCTGGTATTTTAAATTCTACTTTAGTATGTCCTAATTCTGCAGGTTCCATATTTAGCATTTCGCCTTTACGTCTTCCTAATTTTTCGATTACAGTTCCAATGGCATCATCTGGTACATTGACTACTAATCTTTCCATTGGCTCACATTTTACGCCATCAATTTCTTTAAAGATAACTTTTGGACGAGAAACGATTAGTTCAAATCCTTCCCTTCTCATGGTTTCAATTAGAACAGATAAATGTAATTCTCCTCTTCCACATACTTCGAAACTATCGGCAGAATCTGTTTCTTTTACACGAAGACTTACATTTCTTTCTAGTTCTTTGAATAATCGATCACGAATATGGCGTGAAGTAATAAATTGTCCTTCTTTTCCTGCAAATGGTCCATTGTTTACACTAAAGGTCATAGAAACGGTTGGCTCATCAATATCGACAAATGGAATTTTTTCAGGATGGTTTAAATCACAAATGGTATCTCCAATGTTGATGTCTGCAATTCCAGATAAAGCAACGATGTCTCCTGCTACTGCTTCTTCTACTTCTACTTTCTTTAAGCCTTGATATACAAATAATTTTGCTACTTTTCCTTGCGCGTTTTTATCTTGCTTGCAAATTGCAATTGGCATACCTGCTTTGATACTTCCTCTTTCAATTCTTCCTACGGCAATTCTTCCTAAATAATCGTCGTAGTCAATGTTAGATACTAGCATTTGAGCTGGTCCTTCTATTTCACAATTTGGTGCATCAATGTATTTAATAATAGTATCAAAAATACAATTTACATTGTCACTTTCTTCCTCTAGACTCATTTTTGCAATTCCATTTTTTGCAGAAGCGTAAACTACTGGGAAATCTAATTGGTCGTCGTTTGCGTTTAGTTCGATAAATAATTCTAATACTTGGTCTACTACTTTTGCTGGGTTTGAACCTGGTCGATCAATTTTGTTAATGACAACAATTGGTTTTAAGTTTAGCGCTAATGATTTTTTTAGCACTTCTCTTGTTTGAGGCATTGGTCCTTCAAAAGCATCTACTAATAAAAGAACGCCATCTACCGTTTTTAATACACGTTCTACTTCTCCACCAAAGTCAGCATGGCCTGGTGTATCGACAATATTGATTTTGATATCATTGTACATAACAGAAGTGTTTTTCGAAAGAATGGTAATTCCTCTTTCTTTTTCCAAATCGTTGGAATCCATTACTCTTTCTGCCACTTGTTCGTTATCTCTAAAAATATGGCTTTGTTTTAATAAGCAATCTACTAAGGTTGTTTTTCCATGGTCTACGTGTGCAATAATTGCTATATTTCTTATTTTTTCGTTTTTCATTTTATTTTCCCCCTTGAAAACTGTTTACGTTCTAATTTGAATTATTTTTATTTTCTAATTTTTATTGCTTTTTAGTATTTTTTATTTTATTTTAAATTTTCAGTATAAAAGAAGTTACAATTGGTAACCTCTTTTATACTAAAAATACATATTCATGTTTCTTTTACATAAACCTTTAGTACTATTATTCTATTTCTTCTTTTATTTCGTTTTGTACTTGTTTTTTTTCGTTTTCTTCTTTGTATTCGTTTGATGTTCCTTCTAGTTCTTTAATAGAAAGTTCTATTTTCTTTGCTTCTAAATTCATATCGATAATTTTAGCATTCACTTTCTCATTTAATGTTAATACTTCTTCTGGCTTTGTAATTTTCTTTTCTGCAATTTGTGAAATATGAACTAATCCTTCAATTCCTTGCTCTAACTCTACAAATGCACCAAATGGCATCATTTTTACTACTTTAACTGTCACAATATCGCCAATGTGATATTTATTTTCTATTGTGTCCCATGGATTTGGTCCTTTACCTTCATAGCTTAGTTTTAGACGTTTATTTTCTTTGTCTAATTCTAGTATAGTTACTTTTATACTTTGACCTTGTTTTAATACATCACTTGGTTTAACATTTCTATCCCATGAAATTTCCGATACATGAAGCAGACCTTGCACAGCTCCTAAATCTACAAAAGCACCATAAGCACTTAAACTTGCTACTGTTCCTTCATATTCTTTTCCTACTTCTACGTTATTCCAAAATTCTTCTTGTTTTTGCCTTTTTTCTTCGTCTAATACACTACGAATAGAACCAATGATGCGATTTGTTTTTGGATCATATTCGGTAATACGATACCTTACTTTTTGACCTTTTAAAGAGTTTCCATCTTCTCCTCTAGGAATACCAGATAAAGACATAGGAATAAAAATTCTCATATGATTTACTGCTGTAATCAAACCTTTTTCGTTTACCTCTGTTATCACAGATTCTATAATTTCCTTGTTGTTTACTTTATTTTCTAATTCTTTTTTTGTTTCTTGTGTTTGATAGCGTTTATAAGATAACAACACATTTCCTAAACCATCATTTTGTTTTAATACAATAGCTGTAATGCTATCTCCTACTTTAAATGCATCTTTCGGATTTGCATTTTCATCATCGCTATATTCTTTTTTAGGAATGATACCATCTGCTTTATAATGTAAATCTACAAAAATTTCACCTTGCTTAGTAATACTAATAATGGTTCCTGTTACGATTTTTTCTAATTTTGTTTCTTTTAAAGATTCTTTATATAACTCTTCAAAAGATTGTTCTTTTTCGTTTTCCATATTTTCTCCTATTTTTCTTGTAAATTTGCTATAAACAATAGGGTTTTAGCATTTGTTCAAATTGAACTATTTTATTATATAGCAATCTTTTTTTGTTGTCAACATAATTTTGCCATATTTTTACTATTTTTTTATATAAATATATACCTAAAATTTTTGAGAAATATAAATTCTAATACAACGGAAAAGGGAGGGTATTTACCCCTCCCTTTTATTTGGTAGCTCCAATGGCCACCGCAAAATTTTTTTATGAGTCTGTTTTCGTGGTATGGAAGATGCTTAGACTCTCCTTTCACATCTTTTTTCCCTTAATTAGTCTTAAGAGAACCACTTTCCGGGGACTTTTCTCCTTTGCCGTCTCTTCATATTTAGGTTTTCCTCCTATTACGCGCTATCACCGCGCGCTTCTGGCTTTGCCGCCGCCGGCCGCCGCTGATCAGATGTTTTTCGTCGTTAATTTAATAGTTTTGATCGATTTGGGATTTCCTCTTGCTGTCATACTTTGTCCTTCATTTTTGATATTTTGTTGTGCTCCTAACACGAATATGTGTTAAGGGCAAATGACATATAAGTAGCACTTGGCTAACTCATATATTTAGTATACCATAGTAATTTACATAAGTCAATACTTTTTTTGTCATTTTTTACAAAATTTTCATAAAGATTAACTTTTTTTCTATTCTACCTTTATTTTGTAAGTTCTAAAATGTGATTCATAATGTCTTGTGTGACCGCTTCTAATGCTTCTTTTTCATCTACATCTTTGTATTTGCTATAGTCTAATGGTTTGCCATATCGAATAGTTACTTTTGAAAAAGCTCCTTTTTTTCCTGAAATCCCAACTGGTACTACTTTTGCTCCTGTTCTTATGGCAAAAAAAGCAGCGCCATCCTTTACCTTTTCCCCTTTCGCAATTCCATTTCTAGTTCCTTCTGGATATAAAGAAATACTTTCTCCCTTTTTCAAATATTTTAACGAAGATTTAATGGCATTTAAATCTTTCGAATCCTTTTTAACAGGAATTACCTCAAATACCCATCCTAAGAAAGCAAGAAATGGATTTTTGTATAAGCTTTCTTTGGCTAAAAAATGCGTCTCTCTTTTGCAAGTTACTTTCATTAAAGGTGGGTCTAAAAAGCTTCTGTGGTTTCCACAAAAAATAACTGCTCCTTCCATTGGTATATTTTCTGTTCCTTCTATTTTTACTCTATGAACTATTTTGCAATAAAGAAAAAGAGCACCTTCTACTATTTTTTTTATGATTTTTTTTACCACTTGTTTCATTTTTAATAACATCCCTTTCTACTCTAAGTATGTAAATTTATTTAAAAAATTTAGCAGTGCAGTATAAAGTCTATTTTTTATCACACTTTTTTCTTTCATCATAAGTTTAAAAAGTAAATAGTAATTATTTTACAATATTTTCTCTTTTCTTTTCAATAATTTGTTTTACTTTTTCTTTTTCTTCTTCTACACTTAAGAAAGTGGTATCCACGTAAATAGCATCTTCTGCTATTTTTAAGGCTCCTATTTCCTTTTCTTTATCATTTTTATCACGCATTTGAATGTTTTTTAGCACTTCTTCATAAGACATAGCAATTCCTTTTTCTTGCATTTCTTTGTATCTTCTTTGTGCTCTTTCTTTTTCGTCTGCATCTAAATAAATTTTTACATCGGCATTGGGAAAAACATAAGTCGTAATATCTCTACCTTCCATAATGACATCTTTGCCTTTGGCTAAATTTCTTTGTACTTCTACCATAGCAAAACGTACTTCTTTTATTGAAGATACTTGTGAGACAATTTGTGTTACTTCTTTGCTTCTAATTTCTTTGCTTACATTTTTTCCATTTAAGAAAAAAGTTTGCTCTCCATCTTCTATTTTCATATCTATATGAATGTTTGGCAAAGATGCAATAATTTTTTCCTTTTCTTCTAGTTTAATATGATTTTGAATAATATATAAAGCTACACAACGATAGGTTGCTCCTGTATCGATATTAACAAGTCCCATTTCCTTTGCTAAAAGTTTTGTAATGGTTCCTTTTCCTGTACCTGCTGGTCCATCAATTGCTACAATAAATGACATGATTTTTTCTCCTTTACCTGTTTTTGGGGACGGAGGAAAAAAACAGGTCCTCTATCCCTTTCATAATATATATTTTTTAATAACCTGTTTTTTTCCTCCGTCCCCAAAAACAGGTCATCCTAATTTGGCATGCTAATTGATTTTGCAATAACTGTAATTTTTTGTACACTCATAGTCGTTAATTTTTCTATTTCTTTCGAACATTTTTCTTTAAAATCTTTTAATTCTTTAATGACATTATGGCCATAAACAACACTAACTTCCATATAAATGGAAGGTCCTTCTCCATAATTTTCTACCCTTGTACGAATTACTTTTGCAATTCCTTCCTCTTTTTTTGCTAAATATTCTACAATTTGGCGAAATACGGTATCCGATATAGTAAAATTTCCTAAATAACTAAAAGTTGGCCTTATAATTGATTTTTCAGAAATATAAGGTTCATTTCCACTTCCCTTTGATTTAAAAATTTGAAGAGGATCTAAAATATAACCTGAAAAATCTTTTTTGATTTCAAAAGTAGGAACTGGTATGACATGTTTTCCTTGTGTCACACGAATATTTCTTGCTGTTTGCATTTCGTTTTCAGTTGCTACATCTTGAATATAGATGGTCTTTTGTATTTTAGGAAGTCCTAAGTTTTCTACAATTTTAGCAACCATATCATCTGAGGTTCCTAAAATTAAAATAGAATCTGGTTTATATTTTTTAAGTGCTTTTATCATTTCTTTTCGTTCATGCTCATCTATAAAAATAGCATGTTTTACGGTTTCTATTTTGGTTGGTGCTTTTTTTGCAGATTCTCCTGCTACTACTTCATTTTCATTTACTAGCAATCCATCATCAATAATATAAGAAATATTATTTTCTCCCGCTACCATTTGTGCACGATAACTTTTTCCTGTACCAGATGGCCCTACAAAAGCAAATACTCTCATTTTGTCCACTGACTGTTTCTCTCCTTTTTATTTTTATCTTATTATTTCATTTTAGGTAATTATACCATTATTCAAAAAAATTGTCTATAAAATAGTCATATAAAAAGACTCTTTAGGAAAATTTTCCTTCAGAGTCTTTGGCAATTATTTTTCTTGTAAATATTTTACCGTTTTGGGAGAACAATCAATTCTTGCAAGTAATTTGGTAGTATTAATACGAACAAAACAAACATCATCCTGTTTATCTTTTGTAAAAGTAATAAGAATCCTCACTTCTCGTTTTCCTTCCTCTAGCATTACTTCTTCTGCAATTGGAAGTAAAAAATGAATTTCCATTTTGCGTAAAATGTTTTTGATTGTAGAAACTGATGAATCATATACTTTAAAGTTTCTCCAATCTACACTTTCGCAACAAATGCTTTTCATACATTCATCAATGGTTTTAGCTATCTCGTCCCGTTCCTTTTCTTCCAGTTCTAACATGATGTCTTTCATTTTTTTCATAATGTTTTCTCCTTTTCTTTTACATAACAATTATGCTATTATAGATTTTTTATGGCTACTTACTCTTATTATACTACTTATGTTACTTTTGTCAACAAAGTAATATAAAAATAGACTTTGAACATTCAATACCTAGTTTTTTGCTAAAATAAAGAATGAGATTTTTGAGCCCGTCCCAAAAATCTCATATCTTAATTTACCTCATTAATTTTAATGTCACGTACATGTTCTATTTTTTCCCATTTCGTATTTCTAATAAATAAACATTTAAAATTAATTAATAGCCATGTTCCTAAGAATAATGGATAAAAGATTAATCCTTTAATCATTGGTTTAATTGGTTTTTTATCTAAAATCATAATTAGCAAAGCAGTTAAAATTGGTAAAATAAAAGTAGGAATAAAATAACGTAAAGAATTGATTATTAATTCTTGTATTGTCATTCCTTTGGCAAAATACATTACGCAATTAATAAGCAATAATACTAATGTAATAATGAACATAGGAATACTACCTAAAATATATAGCAAACCATCAAAGTTCATGAGTGTCTTCTTTTCTTTTACCGCTAAGGCTAGAAGTCCTGTATATTCTTTCATACATTGAATATGCCCTACGGTCCATCTACTTCTTTGTGACCAAGATTGTTTAAAGTCTGTAGGTTGTTCATCATAAACAATGGCATCGGTTGCCCAACCTAATCTTCTTCCTTCTATAATATTTTTTAAAGAAAATTCAATATCTTCTGTTAAGGTTTTGGTATTCCATCCAGTAGGTTTAATAATATCAAAACGAACCATAAAGCCAGTACCATTTAAAAGTGGAGATAGTCCCAAATTGTACCTTGCTAAATGATAAAAACGATTCATGGTCCAATAAAAGATTGCATAGCCTGCAGTAATCCAGTTGTCTGTTGGATTTTTAATATCACGATAACCTTGTACTACATTTTCTCCTTGGCATAATTTTTTATTCATTGCTTTTAAGAAATTAACATCGGCAATATTATCAGCATCAAAAACGCAAAAAGCATCATATGGCGCATTTTCTTCTATTTTTTGATTTAAAAACCATTGTAAAGCATAGCCTTTGGTTTTCTTTTTCTCATCAAATCTTTCATAAACAATAGCACCTGCTTCTTTTGAAATTTGTGCTGTGTTATCAGTACAGTTATCGGCTATAACATAAATATCATATAAATCTTTTGGATAATTTTGATTTTTTAAACTTTCGATTAAATTTGCAACAACCGTAGCTTCGTTATGGGCAGGAATAATCGCCATAAAGCGATTTTGCTTTTCTTCTATTACTGGTTTATCTTTTAATTTTACAAGCGAACATATACTAACTATTAATTGATATAGCCAAAAAGCTGTGACTATCCATACTAACGCTTGTTGTAATATATATAAATATTCCATTTTTTCTCCTTGTCTTTCTACCTATTCTATTTTTCTACCATTCATATTATACTATTTTCATTTTACTTTTGCAACGTTTTGTCCAATTTTTCATAAAGTCTTAATATCTTTTTCTTTTTTCGTTGATTTTTATGTCGATTTTTTATATAATAATAAAAAATATAAAGGAGGATGTATTATGGAAAAGAAAAGTAATGCTGGTTTTGTTTTAGGTATTATTAGTTTGTTTGCTTGGCTTTTACCGCTAGCTGGCTACCCTATTTCTATTATAGGACTTGTTCTTTCAATCAAAGCTAAGAAAAATCCAGAAAACAAAACTGCTTTAGCAGGAATTATCTTAAGTATTATTGGATTAGTTTTAACTGCTATCAACTCTTTTTTAGGAGCTTTTATGGCAGTTTCTAATGCTATGTAAGAAGTAAAAAAGCTTATGAATTAGTTCATAAGCTTTTTTCAGACTGTTGACAAAGTATATAAAAATATTTTGCTCAACAGTCTTTTTCTTTTTTTATTTTGAATTTTATCAAAAA
>CANQTK010000027.1 GCA_947626735.1 uncultured Clostridia bacterium | reverse complement strand
GTGATACATTAAGCTGACCAATACTAATAAATCGAGGGCTTAACCACGAAAAAAATGGTAAAAAGCAGAGATAAAAAATAAAACCGAAACAAAAAAGGTAAGAAGGTAACAAAAGTTTACCTTAAGAAACACTTTTTTCTATGTATTTTTGAGTGTGCTTATTTTAAGTACATACACATTTCTGGTGATGATGACCTAAAGGGAAATACCTGTTCCCATCCCGAACACAGAAGTCAAGCCTTTAGGTGCCGAAGATATTTGCGAGTTACCTTGCTGAGAAAATAGGTTGTCGCCAGTTTTTTTATGTTTATAAAAGCTATCCATTAAAGATATGCAAGAAGCATATTTTTAATAGGTAGCTTTTTTGTATCATAAAATTAGAATAAATATTTGCCTTTTTAAGAATGTTATAGTATACTTAAAATAAAGAATAGAATAGGAGGAATAAAACAAAGATGAGAAATTTAGAAAAGCCAAAAAAATCAATTGATAATATTTTAAAAAGTCAGGCATATAATAAACAAGAACAAACAGCAGAGTGGTTAAAAGAGGAAATTAGCAAGTGGTTAGAACAGGGGAAAATTACAAATGAAGAGTATGATACATTAAATACATATGTTGAAATTAGACTAACGCAATTATTAAATAAAGAAAATGAAGAAACAATAGAACAAGAACAAACAGGAAAGCAAGAAGTAACAAAAAATAAGGCTACTGTGACACAAGAAGAAATAAAACAGCAATTTCGAGACAGAATGCAAGTAGAAACTAAAGAATTAAAATATACGCCAATATATCAAGGAAAAGCAAATAAATTGCCACCTAAAAGAAAAACAAAAGAAGAAAGAGAGTAGGCAAAAAGGAGGCAAAAAAATATGGCGAAAATAGAATGGAAAGCAGGAACTTTTCTTTATCCAATTCCTGCTGTTATGGTGACATCAGGAACTATGGAAAAAGCCAACATTATGACTGTAGCATGGACAGGAATTTTAAATACAAATCCAGCTATGTGTTACATTTCAGTAAGACCAGAAAGATATTCTTACCATTTCATCAAAGAATCGGGAGAATTTGTAATTAACTTAACAAATGAAAAATTAGCATTTGCTACCGATTGGTGCGGAGTAAAAAGTGGAAAAGAGTTTGATAAATTTAAAGAAATGAAGTTAACCAAAGAAAAAGCAAATCATGTAAAATGTCCACTTATTAAAGAAAGCCCCGTATCAGTAGAGTGTAAAGTAAAGGAAATAAAAGAACTAGGAAGTCACCATATGTTTGTTGCAGAGGTATTATCTATTGACGCAGACGAACAATATATAGATGAAAAAGGTGCTTTTGACATTAGTAAATGTAATTTAATTGCCTATAGTAATGGTGGGTATTATTCATTAAATAAAAAATTAGGTAAATTTGGATTTTCAGTGGAAAAAAAGAAAAAATAAAAAATTATAAAAAATCTATTGAAATTCTTGACTTTTTACAATGTATATGGTAAAATAGTAAAGCATATGTGGAATGCATATGCTTTTTAAAATAGTAAAAATGAAAAATAAAGCAAAAAATAGACGGTGGAGGTGTTTTAAAATGGCTGCAAAAGGAGCAAGAGAACCAATTACATTAGAATGTACAGAATGCAAAAGAAGAAATTATATGACAGAAAAAAACAAAAAAAATAATACAGACAGATTAGAAGTCGTAAAGTATTGTAAATACTGCAAGAAACGTACAACACATAAAGAAACAAAATAACTTCTTTAAGGAGGAATTTAAAATGCCAAAAGAAACAAAAAATAAAAAAGAAAAGAAACACTTTTTTAAAGATTTTAAAGCAGAACTTAAAAAAGTTATTTGGCCAACACCAAAGCAATTAGTAAACAATACAGTGGCAGTTATTACTATTGTATTAATTACTGCAGTTATTGTGTTTGTCCTAGATGTGGTATTTGAAAAAATGAATACCTATGGCATTAATCAATTAAAACAGATGGTAGATCGTAACCAAACTTCAAACGAAATAGTGAATGAAGAAACCAATACTAATACAGAAATAGAGGAAAACGCACAGACACAAGAAAATGGAGAAGTTCAAACTTCTGAAAATGTAAGTGAATAAAAAGGAGGCTTATCTTTATGTCTCAAGAAACAGAAAACTTAATTCCAAGATGGTATGTTGTACATACTTATTCTGGATATGAAAATAAAGTAAAAACAGACTTAGAGAAAACCGTAAAAAATAGAGAGTTGGAAGATTACTTTTTTGAAATTGTTGTTCCTATGGAAGAACAAATTGAAATCAAAGACGGGAAAAAGAAAACAAATTTAAAGAAAGTTTTTCCAGGTTATGTTTTAGTGAAAATGATAGTAACAGAAGCAACGTGGTATATTGTTCGAAATACGAGAGGTGTTACTGGATTTGTAGGTTCTGGAACAGATCCTATTCCACTTACAGAACAAGAAATTAGACAAATGGGCTTTGAACTTGCAAATGTTACTATTGACTATGCAGAAGGTGATTCCGTATCTATTACAGGAGGCTCTTTTGACGGATTTGTAGGAACCGTACAAGAAATTAATAAAGATAAACGAAAAGTAAAAGTAACAGTTTCTATGTTCGGAAGAGAAACACCAATTGAAGTAGATTTTTCACAAGTCACAAAAGTTGTTTAAAATGGAAGCGAAGTATCTTTATTTCGCAACCAAATTAATAAATTATCTATAATTATATTTTAGATGTAAATATACATCAAAACCAAAGGAGGTGCACAAAATGGCAGAAAAAGAAATTAGTAATTTAATCAAATTACAAATTGAAGCAGGAAAAGCTACACCAGCTCCACCAGTAGGACCAGCATTAGGATCAAGTGGTGTTAACATTATGCAATTCGTAAAAGAATTTAACGATAGAACTGCAAATCAACCAGGAATGATCATTCCAGTTGTTATTACAGTTTATAAAGATAAATCTTTCGATTTCATAACAAAAGTACCACCAGTAGCAGTATTAATTAAAAAAGCAATCAAAATTCAAAAAGGCTCTGGAAAACCAAATAGGGAAAAAGTAGGAACGATTACCAAAGCACAAGTAGAAGAA
This sequence comes from uncultured Clostridia bacterium, assembly GCA_947626735.1. GTDB lineage: Bacteria > Bacillota > Clostridia > TANB77 > CAG-508 > UMGS1663. The sequence continues at coordinate 16,637 of CANQTK010000027.1, read as the reverse complement.
ATTGCAAAACAAAAAATGCCAGACTTAAATGCAGCATCATTAGAAGCAGCAATGAGTATGGTAGCAGGAACAGCAAGATCTATGGGTGTTGTCGTTGCTGACTAGTAAAAATAGAATATGGGAGAAACTAAAAAAGTTTCGTTAATACCAAAGGAGGAAAAAATGAAAGCAGGAAAAAGATTAGCAGAATGTCAAAAGTTAGTAGAGAAAAATAAACTTTATGATATTAAAGAAGCACTTGAAACTATCGAAAAAATGCCAAAAGCAAAATTCGATGAAACAGTTGAATTACACGTTAAATTAGGAGTAGATTCAAAACATGCAGACCAACAAGTAAGAGGCACAACCGTACTTCCACATGGTACAGGTAAAACACTAAAAGTATTAGTATTTGCTAAAGGACCAAAGGCAGAAGAAGCACAAAAAGCAGGAGCTGACTTTGTTGGTGCAGAAGAATTAATACCAAAAATTGAAAAAGAAAATTGGTTTGACTATGATGTAATCGTAGCAACTCCAGACATGATGGGGGTTGTTGGTAGATTAGGTAAAGTATTAGGTCCAAAAGGTTTAATGCCAAATCCTAAATCTGGAACAGTTACTATGGATGTAACAAAAGCCATTAATGAAATTAAATCTGGTAAAGTAGAATACAGATTAGATAAAACCAATATCATTCATCTAGGTTTTGGAAAGGTATCATTTGGAGCAGACAAATTATTGGAAAACTATGATGCAATTATGGGAGCGATTATTAAAGCAAAACCAGCTGCAGCAAAAGGACAATATATTAAAAGTGTATCTGTTTCTACAACAATGGGACCTGGAATGTATATTGATCAAAAATAATTATAGTAGCCAAAGACAGTAGGCGGTAAAAAACATAAGACCTACCGAGGCAAATAGAGAAAGAGATTAAAAATCCAATCTTTATATGCCTCGTAATGTGGCTATGAAAATTGGATTTTTTATTGTTGAAAAACGATTTTAAAAGAATAAGTTTTAAAAGAAGTAAAAGAATCAATTTTAAAATAGTATTAAATAAAAAAATCATGATTAGGAGGTGAAATAAAAAGTGGCAAGTGAAGCAATTATAAAACAAAAGGAAGAAGAAGTAAGTAAATTAGCAGAAAAATTAAAAAATGCGAAATTAGTACTTTTAACAGATTACAGAGGAATTACGGTAGATAGCGTAACATCTTTAAGAAATACGTTAAGAGAAGCAAACTCAGAATACAAAGTTATTAAAAATAACATTGTAAAAAGAGCATTAGACGCCAATGGAGAAGCAAGCTTAGATGCTGTATTAGAAGGACCAACAGCCGTTATTATAGCAGAAGAAGACTATGTAGAACCATTAAAAGCAATTTATAAATTTACAAAAGAAAACGAATTTTATAAAATTAAAGGTGGAATTGTAGAAGGAAAAGTAATGTCAGTAGAAGAATTAATTACTTTAGCAAAACTACCATCAAGACAAGAGTTACTTTCTATGCTTGCAGGTGCATTACTTGGAAATATTTCCAAACTTGCAGTTGGCTTAGATCAAGTACGTCTTCAAAAAGAACAAGCATAATTTAAAAAATAAGAGTTGTGAACTTAAATCACTAACAAATATCATAAATAAGGGAAATAGATTCCCTAACAAAAATAATAGGAGGAAATAAAAATGATAGAAGAATTATTAGAAAAAATTGACAGCTTAAAAGTAGCTGAACTTGCTGAATTAGTAAAAGCAATTGAAGAAAAATATGGAGTATCTGCCGTAGCAGCAACTGCACCAGCAGCTGGGGGAGCAGTAGCAGGAGCTGCAGCTGAAGAAAAAACATCTTTTGATGTTATCTTAAAAGAAGCAGGAGCAAACAAAATTCAAGTAATTAAAGTTGTTAGAGATGCTACAGGATTAGGTCTAAAAGAAGCAAAAGACTTAGTAGACGGAGCACCAAAAACAGTAAAAGAAGGAGCTTCTAAAGAAGAAGCAGAAGAATTAAAAGCAAAATTCGCAGAAGCAGGAGCTGTTGTTGAATTAGCTTAGGTTGTATAGTGAAGACAAGGCAGAAAATGAAAATTAAGCCAATTTCTCAAAATCATTAGTAAAAAAGCATATTAGAGTTATCTATTATGCTTTTTTTTTATATAGTAGGAAAGTTCTCCTTGAAGAAGGACTTTCCGTACTAGATAAATATGGCGAGCCTTAGATTTTCTTAAAATTTCCATTTGTTAGAAAATCTTAGGCTCGCTTTTTTATTGGAAAAAAACTATTTGAAACAGACTAAATGGTCAAATTAGTTGCAATTGCAAAAAATAAATAATAAAATTACATTGTTTGATTGACAAGAAAAAATATAAGTTATAAAATATTGAAATAACAATATATATATGAATAAAAGGAGCAACCAACATGAGGATATTATTAGATGCAATGGGTGGAGATAATGCACCAGATGCCAATATTAAAGGAGCAGTAAAAGCAGTAAGTCAAATTGAAGCAGAAGTATGTTTAGTAGGAAACAAAGATATTATCAATAGCAAAATCAAGGAATTTTATGGCAAAAATGATATTTCTGAAATTTCACCAAAACTAACCATTCAACATACCACAGAAACCATCGAAATGTGTGAAATTCCAACGCAGGCTATCAAACATAAAAAGGATTCTTCCATGGTCGTTGGCTTTAACATGTTAAAAGAAGGAAAAGGAGATGTATTTATCTCTGCTGGAAATTCAGGAGCATTACTTACAGGAGCAACGTTATTAGTAGGAAGAATAAAAGGAATTGACCGTCCAGCTTTAGCAGGAATTTTACCAGCCTATAAAGGAAGGTTAATGTTAATCGACTGTGGTTCTAATACCAATTGCAAACCAATTAATTTGCTACAATTTGCACAAATGGCAACGATTTATAATCGTAATACCTTTGGCATTGAACATCCAACGGTTGGACTTCTTAACATTGGAACCGAAGAAACCAAAGGAAACGATTTAGTAAAAGAAAGTTATCAATTGTTAAAAGAAAAAGCAGAAGAATTAAATATCAACTTTGTAGGAAATGTAGAAGGAAGAGATGCTTTTTCAGGCAAATTAGATGTTCTCGTTGCTGATGGTTACACCGGAAATGTATTCTTAAAAACAGTAGAAGGCGTTGGAAAATTAGTAAAAAGAACCTTAAAAGAAAGCATTAAGAAAAATGTATTTACTATGCTTGGAGCCATTCCTGCTATGCCATCCATTAATAGCCTAGCAAAAGCAATGGACTATAAGGAATATGGAGGAGCTTTGTTTTTAGGTGTCAAAAAACCAGTAGTAAAAGCACATGGAAGCAGTGATGAAAAACTATTTGAATTTACCATTAAACAAGCGGAACAATTTGTTAAAAATAAAGCCGTAGAAAAGATGATAGAAGAATTTGAAAACAAATAAAATCTTTTTTCAAAAAAGCTTGACAATTAGAATAAGTTATAATATGTTTAAGAAAAGTGAGTTACCATTTTGAGAGGAGGTGTAACAAGAGTATGACACAAGAAGAAATCTTTGAAAAAGTAAAAGGAATTATTGTAGAACAATTAGGTGTAGCAGATACAGCTGTTACAATGGAAGCATCTTTTATTGATGATTTAGGAGCAGATTCATTAGATATCGTAGAATTAATTATGGCATTAGAAGAAGAATTTGATACTGAAATTCCAGATGCAGATGCCGAAAAAGTAGTAACAGTAGGAGATGTAGTTGACTACATCAAAGATCATGTAGAATAATAAAAAAATGAAAGGCTAATCCCTTTCTTTTTTTTTGAACAGTAGGGACGCCCCCTTTTCGTTCCAAAATGGAACAGTGGGACACCCTTTCAATCACAAAAAGAAATCATAGAAAAAATAAAATATGCTAACTTTTAGTTGAAGTTTTAGGGTATCTGTGGTATGATGTGCTTATGTAGAAGAAAGGTAGGTGAAAAAATGAAACTAGAACAATTAGAAAAAAGCATAGGTTATACTTTCCAAAACAAAGAATTACTGAAAAAAGCATTAACTCATACTTCTTACGCTTTTGAAAACCATGTAGAAAGTAATGAAAAATTAGAATTTTTGGGAGACAGCATTTTAGAATTCATTTCTAGTAAATATTTATACAAACATTTTCCAAAACTAACCGAAGGAGAAATGACTAAAGTTAGAGCCGATATTGTATGTGAAAAAAGCTTATATGAAATAGCAAAAAAGCATAATTTTAGTGATTTCTTATATCTAGGAAAAAGTGAAACAGCAAGTCATAAGGAAGCAAGACCAGCCATTATGGCAGATAGTGTAGAAGCATTAATTGCTGCCATTTATTTTGATAGTAACTTAGAAGAAGCAGAAAAATTTATTGTAGAAAATTTAAAAGAATCGGCGCAAATAGCAAGTAATCATGTAGGAGAAAAAGATTATAAAACAGTATTACAAGAAATTTTACAGAAAGAGGGAGAAGTAAAAATAGAATATACCATCATAAAAGAAGAGGGACCAGACCATGATAAACTATTCACAGCAGAAGTAAAGTGTAACGATAATGCCTTAGCAACAGGAAAAGGCAAAACAAAAAAAGAAGCACAAATGGAAGCAGCAAGTAAAGCCATAAAAAAACTAAAATAAGAAAAATAGGAGGAAAGGCAATGAAAAAAGAATATATTATTCCTATCTTTGTACCACATTTAGGGTGCCCTAATGCTTGTGTTTTTTGTAACCAGCACAAAATTACAGGAAAGCAAAATCAAGTAACGGCAAAAGAAGTAAAAGAAACCATAGAAGAATATTTAAACAATTTTAAAGACAAAGAAAATAAAGTAGAAGTTGCTTTTTTCGGTGGAAGTTTTACCGCTATTCCAGAGAAAAAACAAAATGAATTATTAGAAGCAGCTTATGAATATGTAAAAGTAGGACAAGTAGATAGCATTCGTATTTCCACAAGACCAGATTACATTAATCGAAAAATTTTAAAAAGACTCAAAAAATATAAAGTAAAAACCATTGAACTTGGCGTACAATCTAGCAATAACTATGTGCTTGCCAAAGCAAAAAGAGGACATACCTTTGAAGATGTTAAAAAAGCATCTAAATTAATTCGTTTTTATCGTTTTACTTTAGGACATCAAATGATGGTAGGACTTCCAGAAAGTACAGCGCTAGATGAAATCAATACTGCCAAAGACTTAATTAAATTAAAACCTAAAATGGTACGAATTTATCCAGTATTAGTCATTCAAAATACCGAATTAGAAGAATTATATAACAAGAAAGAATATGAACCATTATCGGTAACACAAGCCGTAGAAAGATGCAAAGAAATTGCAGACTTATTTAATCATCATAAAATTAACATTATTCGAATAGGACTTCAAACTACAGAAGAAATTACAGACCCTAAAAAGGAAAATAGTCAGGTGGTAGCAGGTCCTTATCACCCAGCTTTTAGGCAATTAGTAGAAGGAAGACTTTGGTACGATGCCATTGTATCGGAAATTAAGAAATGCAATACAAAAGTAAAACTAGTAGAAATAAAAGCAAATCCAGACGATGTCAATAACATTATAGGACATAAAAAAGAAAATATGAAAAAATTAAAAGATTTATATGATGTAGAAGTAGTATTAAAACCAGATGAGAAAATAAAAAACGGAAAATTTGAAATGACGATAGAAAAAACATATGATGATTTGCTAGAAGAAGCAAGAAAGTAAAAAATATAACAAATACAAATCAATTTTCAATAGGTCTTATGAAATAATTTATTTCATAAGACCTATTGGAAATTGATCATACTTTGCATAGAAAAAAGAAAAATAGTGCATAATTCATAAAAAGGAGACTTTTCTATGGATTATGCAAAAACAAAAAGAAAGTTATACCTAAGAAAATATGCTTATGAAACCTTCATACTTATCATAGGCTGTTTTATTATGGCATGTGGAACTTCCTTTTTTTTGCTTCCTAATCAATTATCTTCAGGAGGCTTTGCAGGACTTGCCACCATTACTTACTACTTACTTCACATTCCATTAGGAATTACCATATTTGTTCTTAATATTCCACTTTTTATTTTAGGGTATATTCGAATTGGAAAAAAATTTTTAGTAAAATCATTGCTTGGAACAGCCTTTCTATCCTTTTTTATTGATTTATTAGAGCAATTTGATCCTTTTACACAAGATCGATTTTTAGCTTGTGTTTATGGAGGAATTGCCATTCGGCATAGGCAGTGGACTTGTTTTAAAATCCAGTTCTTCCACAGGTGGAACAGACCTGTTATCTTATATTATTCGCTCTTATAAACCACATTATCGAAGTAGTTCATTAATAGTGTCAGTTGATATTATCATTGTTACTTTAAATGTGATATTTTTCCGTGATATTGAAATTGGGTTATATTCGGCCATTACCATTTATTTAATGGGAAAAATGATAGATATTGTTTTTGAAGGTGTCAATTTTACCAAAACCATGTTTATTATTTCCGACCAATATGAAAAAATAGCACACGAAATTGGAAAACAAGTAAGCCGTGGTAGTACAGGAATCTACAGCAAAGGAATGTATACGAATGAAGAAAAAATGATGCTTTTATGTGTGGGTTCTCGCAATGAAATTGCAATCATGAGGCAAATTGCAGTAAAAATAGATAAAAAAGCCTTTATTATTATTTTAAATGCAAGAGAAGCATGGGGAAAAGGATTTAAAAAAGAATGAGATTTTTGAGATTTTTGGGACGGGCTTAAAAATCTCATTTTTTTATTTGATTCAAAGTAAGATTTTTAAGCCCGTCCCAAAAATCTCAAAAATCTCACCTCTTGAAAGTAAGCCACAGATATGATAAAATAACCTTGAAAAATAAGGAAGGAAAGCATGAAACATGAGTTTAAGATTAATTTGTGGAAGGGCAGGCACAGGGAAAAGTAATTTTTGCTTGGAAGAAATAAAAAAGAGTCATAATCCATCAGAAAAAATATACATCATTACACCAGAACAATATTCTTTTACAGCAGAAAAAAATCTATTAGAAAAATGGCAAACGGAAAGCATTTTACAAGTAGAAGTATTAACTTTTGCACGTATGGCCTATCGTACCTCTTTAGAAGTAGGAGGAGCTAGTAAAACAAGTTTATCAAAAGCAGGAAGAGCCATGCTTATCTATGATATCTTGGAAAAGCAAAAGAAGAACCTTACCTTTTTAGGAAAATCAAAGCAAAATGTTGAACTAATGGAAACACAGTTAACGGAATTAAAGAAACATTTAGTCTCTTTAGAAAAAATAGAGCAAGTACAAAGCCAAGTAGAAAATAGATATTTACAAGAAAAGCTAAAAGATGTTGCTTTCATTTATCAAGAATATGAAAAAAAATTAAAAGGAAAATACATAGAAGAAAATGACCGTTTAGATATTCTTGCAAAGCAGTTAGAGCAAACGGATTTATTTCAAGATGCTATTTTTTATATTGATGAATTTAGTGGCTTTACCAAGCAAGAATATCAAGTCATAGAAAGCTTGCTAAAAAAAGCAAAACAAGTAAATGTTACCATTACCACAGATAACTTAGATATGAACTTAACCATGGAGCAAGACTTATTTTATACGAGTAAACAAGTAGCCGATAAATTATTGTACTTAGCAAGAAGCAATCAAATAGAATGTGAAAAAACCATTTTTCTACAAAAAAGTTATCGTTTTCAAAATGAAGAATTAAAACATTTAGAAAAAAATTTACAAACTATTCCCCATCAAACTTATGAAAAAAAAGTAGAAAATATCTCTATCTTTTTAGCACAAAACCCTTATGCTGAAGTAGAGCATGTAGCTAATGAAATTACCAAACTAGTGAAATTCAAAAATTATAGGTACCAAGATATGATTGTCATAACAAAACAAATGGATACTTATGCAAGTTTGTGTAAAGCCATTTTTACTTCTTATGAAATTCCCGTTTTTTTAGATGAGAAAAAAGAATTAAGTCAAAATGAATTTGCAAAATTTTTACTTGCTTTATTAGACGTGTATGCAACCAATTGGTCTTATGAAGCGGTCATACAGTATAGTAAAATGGACTTTATTCCTTTTAGTAAAGAAGAAATATATGAATGGGAAAATTACACCAGAAAATGGGGAATGAAAGGTTCAAAATGGTACCAAAAAGAGTGGAACTTTGGAGAGCAAACAGAAGAAAGTAAAGAAAAGAAGCAAAGAATGTTACAAATAAGGGAAAAAATCATTTCTCCTTTATATGAATTAAAGCAAAACTTAACAGGAAGTAAAAAGGTAAGTCAAATCAATAGGCAGATTTATGACTTTTTATTACAAGAGAAAATACCAGAACACATAAAACAAAAACAAACGCTTTTAGAAGAGCAAGGAAAAATAGAACTTGCCAAAGAACAAGAATTGGCATGGAATATAGTAATGCAAGTATTAGAAGAAATAGAAGTGTTATTTGGAGAAGATACCATTTCTTTTGAAAAATATAGAGAACTATTAAAAATTGGCTTAGGTCAGGTAGGTTTAGGAAAAATTCCTCAAACAAAAGACCAAGTAATAGTAGGTGATTTTGATAGAACAAAAGTAAGCAATACGAAGGCTATTTTTCTACTTGGCATGAACGATGGAATTTTTCCAAGCTTGCAAAAACAAGAGGGCTTTTTCCATGATGAAGATAGGAAAAAACTAAAAGAAAAAGGCATGGAACTTGCGAAGCGGAAGCTTAGAAAACTTGTATGAAGAAAATTTCAATATTTATAAAACGTTAACATCAGCACAAGAGAAACTATATTTTTCTTATCCTTCTTCTAATTTAGAAGGAGCGGCTTTAAGACCATCTACTTATCTTGTAAAATTAAAAAAAATTTTTACAAAATTAGAAGAACAAAGTGATTTGGAACAAAAAGAGTTTCAAATATTAAACGAAAATAGTACTTTTGAAGAATTAATTCAAATGTTAAGAAAAGAAAAGGAAAAAGAAGAAATTCCTGAAATTTGGCATTCTGTAGAAGACTATTTTAACCAAAAAGAAGAATGGCAACAAAAACTAGAAAAGGCAAAAGAAGCTTTAACCTATCAAAACCAACCAGAAACAATTCATCAAGATACCATACAAAAGCTATATGGCAATACATTAGTAACTAGTATTTCTCAGTTAGAGCAATACCAAAGTTGTCCTTTTTCTTATTATTTAACTTATGCACTTAAATTAAAACCAAATGAAGAATATAAAGTAAAACCAATTGACACCGGAACTTTTATGCATGAAGTAATCGATACTTTTTTTCATAAAGTTCGCGAAAGAAATTTAGAAATAAAAGAGTTAGAAGAAGAACAAATACAAAATTTAGTCAATGAGGTGATAGACGAAAAATTAGGGCTAGATGAATATTATATTTTTCATAGTAGTGATAAATTTAGAATGTTAACTAGAAAACTAAAAAATGTCATTAAGCAGTCTATGAAATATTTAATAGAGGGCTTAAAACATAGTGATTTTGAAGTATGGATGACTGAGTTAGAATTTAAAAAAGGAAAAGACTATCCACCCATTACCATTCCTTTAGAAGATGGAAAAAAAGTAGAAATTACAGGAAAAATTGACCGTTTGGATATAGCAAAAACAGAAAAAGGAAATTATATTCGTATTATTGATTATAAATCATCTGTCAAAAACATAGATTTAAATGAAGTAGTAGCAGGTTTGCAAATTCAATTATTAACCTATTTAGATGAGGCATGTAAGATAGAAGAAGTGCTTCCTGCAGGTGTCCTTTATTACAATTTAATAGATCCTATTTTAAAACAAAATCAAAGAATTGAAAAAGAACAAATAGAAGAAGAAATGAAGAAGAAATTCAAAATGAATGGACTGATTCTAGCCGATGTAAACATCATAAAAAAAATGGATAAGACATTAGAGAGCGGTGCTTCTAATATTATTCCAGCTTATCTAGATAAAGAAGGAAACATTAGCCAAAGTAAATCGAGTAGCTTAACCAAAGAACAATTTGAAGATTTACGAAAACATACAAATCGTATCATCAAACAAATTGCGCAAGAAATGCTAAGTGGCAATATTAGAATAGAGCCTTATTACAAAAAGAAAAATCAAAAAACTCCTTGCGAGTATTGTAATTATCAATGTATTTGTCAATTTAAAGAAGAAAAAACTCATTCTTATCGTTACATTGCCAATGATAAAAAAGAGGATATCTTAGCTAAAATAAGAGAGGAAAAATAAGTAAGGAGCCAAAAATATGATCGATTTATCTAATGAAACGATGATACATATCCAAAAAGGAGATATAGAATATTTACAGTTTAGAAAGCTACTTCAATACCAAGATAAAGTGGTGCATTGCTATTCATTAAAAGGAAAAAACAATGACTATGCAGAAGTAAAACAAAACAATTATGCTTCCTTGTACGAAACTATCGGTTTAGAAAAAGAGGGATTTACGAAAATTGAATACCAAGCACATAGCGACAAAATAGAAGTAGTAAAAACAAAAAAAGAAATATTTGATAAGATAGATGGGCTTATCACAAATAAAAAAGGCATTTCATTATCGTTACGTTTTGCAGATTGCACTCCCATTTTATTTTATGATCCAGTGAAAAATGCCATTGGAAATATTCATTCTGGATGGAAAGGAACAGTACAAAAAATAGGACAAAAAGGTGCTCTAAAAATGATGGAGAGATATGGTTGTAAAAAAGAAGACTTGCTTTGCTTTTTAGGACCATGTATTGAAAAATGCCATTTTGAAGTAGGAGAGGATGTCAAAAAAATTTTTGAAACTACTTTTGCTTATTTGGGAAACTTAGAAAATATTATAAGCAAAGGAGAAAAAAAGGAAGAACAAAAATATTTTATTGACACTACAGCAATTAATCGAAAATTATTAGAAGAAGTTGGTATTCCTTCTTGCCATATCATAGAAAGTAATATTTGTACGGTATGTCATGCAGACCAAATGCATTCTTATAGAGCAGAAAAAGAAAAAGCAGGAAGAAATACTGCTATCATTGGATTGAAATAAGCAATTCCCTATGATAAAATAAAAGTAAGGTGATAGCCTATGAAAGAACAAAAATATGAAGTAGAAATAACAACCTTTGGCCTAAAAGATATTTTTGAATGTGGCCAATGCTTTCGATGGAATCAAGAAGCAAATGGTAGTTATACAGGAATTGTAAAAAATAATGTTATAAACGTAAAGGAAAAAGAAAATAAGATTTTGTTTCATAGCAAAGGCGAAGATAACTTAGATGAATTAGTAACAGACTATTTTGATTTGGGACGAGACTATGAAAAAATCAAACAAACATTAGCTAAAATAGATGACCATATGAGGCAAAGCGTAAGTTATGGAAGTGGAATTCGCCTTTTAAACCAAGATTTATGGGAAACCATTATTTCATTCATCATTTCAGCCAATAATAATATTCCTAGAATAAAAGGTATTATCGAAAGAATGGCAAAAGCATATGGAAAAGAAATTGTATTGAAAAAGAAAAGCTATTATACCTTTCCAACGACGCAAGAGCTTGCAAAAGCAAGTGTAGAAGACTTGCGAAAATTAGGTCTTGGTTTTCGTGATAGTAGGGTATATGAAACAACGAAAATGATAAAAAATAAAGTAGTTGATTTAGAAAAATTACAGAAGGAAAAAGATTTTGTTTCTGTAAGAAACACATTACTTACCCTTCCAGGAGTAGGACCAAAAGTAGCAGATTGTATTTTACTTTTTTCCTCTTTAAAACGATTAGAGGCTTTCCCTATTGATGTATGGGTAAGAAGAGTCATGAATGAACTATATATTAAGAATCCACAAGAAAATAAAGTAAAAAAAGCAGAGATTGAAAAAATTGCTTATGAAAAATTTGGTTCCTTAGCAGGAATCGCACAGCAATATTTATTCTATTGGAAAAGAGAAGCCTAACACTAGGGTACCTTTGGGGACGGTTCCTTTTGGTACATCTATCCCTAATAGGCATTTCCTTTTATAAGGGTACTATAAAATTTTCAAAAATGCTCGTTCAAGTTGATTTTCACAGAAATTCTAAATAAATTTTACGGCACCCTTCCATTAAAAATGAACTCTTTCCGTAAAATTTATTAAGAATTTCTAAGCTCAATCACTTTCAATACGCTTTTTTTCAAATTTTATAGTATCCTTATATTAATAAAGTACCAAAAGGGATAGATGTACCAAAAGGAACCGTCCCCAAAGGTACCCTAAGGTATAATAGGATAAAAAGGAGAAAAGTATGATAGTACCAAAAAAATTAGAAAAAGGAGATAAAATAGGTGTTATTGCACCATCTAGACCTATTACAGAAGAAGGACTAGAGGCAATGAATGAATCTATTTTACTGATGGAAAGTTCAGGATTTTCCATTGAATTTGGAAAATATGTATTTCAAAATACTTTAGGATATAGTGCTACAGCAAAACAAAAGGCAGAAGATATTAATGCAATGTTTGCAAATCAAGAAATAAAAGCCATTTTTTGTGCCAGTGGTGGGGCAAATTCTAATTCTACTTTTGCATATTTAGATTATGAAGTGATCAAAAAGAATCCTAAAATTTTATGTGGTTTTAGCGATTCTACTTCCCTTACTAATATGATTACTCAAAAAACAGGATTAGTTACCTTTAGTGGAGCAACGTTTAAAGCTTTAACTTCTTGGCAAACACCTTATGGATACGAGCAAGTTATCAAACGTTTTGTTAAGCAAGAAACATCTTTAAAAGAAAAGGACGAACAATTTGTAAGCTTACAAGAGGGAGTCGCAGAAGGAAGATTAATTGGTGGAAATTTGAGATTAACAGCTGACATGAGCGCACGGAACTTATGCTTTAGACTTTACCGATAAAATTTTATTCATCGAAGAATTAGTGTTAGAAAGCCCTCCTGAAATGGTAAGTCACTCGTTATACCAAATGAAGCAAAATGGTGTATTTGATAAAATAAAAGGAATTTGGGTAGGAAACTATGAAAGCCCAATTGCATTAGAAAAAATACTATTCGATACTTTAGAAAACGAATATTCCTTTCCTATTATAAAATCGAACAATTTTGGTCATACTGATAAAAAGCAAGTTGTGCCGATTGGAACTAGGGCAAGAATAGATACTAGCAAAGAAGAAAAAATACAATTACTAGAACCTTGCGTGCAATAGGAACGTTTTCTTTTGTTCCATTTTGGGACGGTAGGGACACCCTTCCATACAATGTGAAGTAAATAATGGAATAAAAAAATTTTTACACATAAAAAGAAAAAAGGAGTAGAAGCAAAACATGTATGAAAATTGGAAAGAATTAGAACAAAGTATTATTCATTGCCAAAAGTGTAAATTATGCCAAAACCGTACCAATATTGTATTTGGAACAGGCAATAAAGAAGCAAAAGTCATGCTCATTGGAGAAGGACCAGGAGCAGACGAAGATAAAGAAGGCATTCCTTTTGTAGGAAAAGCAGGGCAACTGATGAATAAAGCACTAACTGGATTAGGACTAAATAGAGAAGAACTTTACATTGCTAATATTGTCAAATGTAGACCACCTTCTAATCGTGTGCCAGAACAAGACGAAGCACAGGCTTGCTTAGATTATTTACGCAATCAAGTGGTGTTAGTAAAACCAAAAATTATCGTATTATTAGGAAGTACCGCTTTAAAAAATATTTTAGGAAAAGAATATGGTATTACTTCTGCAAGAGGAACGTGGGTAGAGAAAAAAGGTATTTTTTATATGCCAACGTGGCATCCTGCTGCTTTACTTCGTGATGAAAATAAAAAAATAGAATTTTGGAATGATTTAAAAGAAGTAAAAAAGAAATTAGAAAACTTAGTATAAGAATAAGAAGTCAGTTTAATTGACAATCTTATTTTCATACCATAAAATACAATCATAAAAAATAAAATGACAAAGCTAGAAAAGGGGAACAAAATTGGAAGAAATAAAACAAAAAGCAGAATATTGCCTAAATTGTAAACCAAAACCTTGCACAAAGGGATGCCCATTAGAAAATAATATCCCAGAATTTATCCAAGAAGTAAAACAAGGTAAAATCAAAGAAGCATATCAAATATTAAGTAAAACCACAGTATTACAACCAATTTGTGGACTAATTTGTCCTCATATGAGTCAATGCCAAGGAAATTGTGTGCGTAGATTTAAGGGAAAGCCAACTTCTATTGGCGAAATGGAAGCCTACATTGGAAGAAAAGCATTAGAAGAAAATATTCCATTTGAAGAGGAAAAACCAACGAAAAATGGAAAGAAAGTAGCGGTAGTAGGAGGAGGACCGGCTGGACTAACATGTAGTGCATTTTTAGCAAGAAAAGGTTATGAAGTCACAATTTTTGAAAAACATGAAAAATTACGGTGGTATTTTATCGCATGGCATTCCAGAATTTCGTTTAGACCCTACTATATTAGAAAAAACAATTCAAAAAATTTTAGATTTAGGAATTTCTGTAAAGTATCATCAAACGTTAGGAAAAAACTTGTACTTGGGCGAATTAAAGAAAAATTATGATGCTGTATTTTTAGCCATTGGTAGCAATGTGCCTGTAAAAATGAACATAGAAGGAGAAAATTTAGAAGGGGTATATGGTGGAAATGAATTATTAGAAAAGAATATGCATCCAGACTATACCGGAAAAAAAGTGGCTGTGATTGGTGGCGGAAATGTAGCAATGGACTGTGCTAGAACAATTCAAAGAAAAGGAGCAAAACAAGTCTATGTTATCTACCGTAGAGCAGAAGAACAAATGCCAGCAGAAAAAAAAGAAATAAAAGAAGCAAAAGAAGAAGGAATTACTTTTCTATTTCAACATAATATAGTGAAAATTTTACCACAAGAAGAGACAAATAAAGTAGGAAAAATAGAATGTATGAAAACAGAATTAGTACAAAAAGAAGGAGAATTAAGACCAAGTCCAGTGGATATAGAAGGTAGTAATTATTTTCTTGACATGGACTATGTCGTAATGGCCATTGGTTCAAAACCAGAACAAGAAGTAGTAAGTAGCTTACCAGTCAAAACAAATACAAAAGGTTATATTGAAATTGACAAAAACTATAGGACAACAGAAGAAGGTATTTTTGCAGGAGGAGATATTGTAGGCTCAAAAGCAACCGTAGCATGGGCAGCAAGAGCAGGAAGAAAGGCAGCAGATGCGATTAATGAGATATTTGGGACGGGCCTAAAAATCTCAAAATGAAAAAAGAATAAAAAGAAACACTTTATCATTCCAAAAAGGGAACAATAAAGTGTTTCTTATGTTTATATTAGTTATATAAATTTTCTGTTTCGCTGGCTTTTCCAAGTAGTTTGGCAATTTTGCTAAATAAAATTTGCCATAAGCTTCTTTTATAAGCAACAAGAGAAGTTTGACCTGTAATTTGCTCATAAACTTCATCTAGTTTAGACATATAGTAGATATAATAATCATTAAAATAAGTATAGTTTTCTGTTGTTCCAAGTAAATCTTTATAAGAGTATAGTTTCTTTCGGCAATCTTCAATATCTTGTACAGAATACAAATTAGTTAAATTTTTATCAAAATAAGAAGTGAAAATCTTATTTTGTGTTTCCATGAAGGTATCGTGAATTACCTTTTTATAAATTTCAATTTGAGTGGATGCTTTTGCGATTTCTTTTTCATTTAATTCATCTTGTTTCAAATGGGAAGTCGCATAAATTATTTTTTCTTCTGCCTCTAATATTTTATCAAAATTTTTCTCTATTTGCGAAAAAGTAGTTTTAGAAGTTAAATGAATAAATGCATTTTTAAAGGTATCATTACTATGTAGCGTGCTATCATATAAAATAGAATCTCCTACAAGATAAGACATTTGTCTAATTAAGTTACAAAGAAGAGGATAATAAGAAGGGGTAGTAGTAGAAAACTCAATACCATAATATTTGACATAGTCTTTTTGTTTTTTTAATATTTGGGAAGATATGAATTGCACAGCAGCTTCATTTAAGGCCATACCTCGTATTTTCATTCCAGTAAAATCACACAAACCTAAACGATATAAATTACCTTTTTGGTCTTTTATTTCCTGAAAGTGATGAATAAACTCATGAATGGTAAGTTCCTTCATTTCATCTATCGATAATCCCTTTTTAAAGTAAATGCTAGAATTTTTATAAAAATAATTAGCCTCAGACATTCCCTCTGGCATATTTGCCGTATACATCCCTAAACGGGAGATTTTAACAAATAAGTTATGATAGCGAAAATGCGAAAAGGGAAAAAACGAAATAAACTTCTCAGCAACAAACTTAGCAATTAAAGTAACGCTAAGTGTATCTAATGGTTCTATCATGGTAATGCCGTCTTTTTTCAAATCTCTTTCAATACTCATTTTTAATTAAATTTCTCCTTTGTATTTCATATCATTATTATAAAAGAAATAGAAAAAAAGTGAATAACAGATGTATTAAATTTTTGTTACATTTCAATGACAAAAATTAATTTTTTGTTATGATATCATAAAAAAGTGATATAATAATGAAAAATATAGGAGAGTGAAAAGGTTGAAAAATAATATAGGAAAAAGTCCATAAGAAATAAAAGTCCTAAAAATAGCACTTTTTAAAAGAAAAAAGT
>CANQTK010000026.1 GCA_947626735.1 uncultured Clostridia bacterium | reverse complement strand
GAAAAATTAGAAAAAGAACAAGAAGAAAAAATAACGCAAATGCAAGAAGAAATAGAAAATAAGCAAAAACAATTAGAAGAAAGAATAGAACAAAGAGAACAAGAGCAGATAACCGCAAGAGAAAAATATGAACAAGAGCAAACAGAAACAAGAGAAAAATTAGAAAAAGAACAAGAAGAAAAAATAACGCAAATGCAAGAAGAAATAGAAAATAAGCAAAAACAATTAGAGGAAAGAATAGAACAGAGAGAACAAGAACAAACAGAAGCAAGGGAAAAATATGAACAAGAACAGATAACCGCAAGGGAAAAATATGAACAAGAGCAAACAGAGGCAAGAGAAAAATTAGAAAAAGAACAAGAAGAAAAAATAATGCAAATGCAAGAAGATATAGAAAATAAAAACAAACAATTAGAAGAACTAATCCAGCAACAAAAACAAGAACAAACAGAAACAAAGGAAAAATTTGAACAAGAGCAAACAGAGGCAAGAAAAAAATTAGAAAAAGAACAAGAAGAAAAAATAAAACAAATGCAAGAAGATATAGAAAATAAACACAAACAACTAGAAGAAATAATCCAACAACAAAAGCAAGAACAAGCAGAAGCAAAGGAAAAATATGAACAAGAGCAAACAGAGGCAAGAAAAAAATTAGAGAAAGAGCAAGAAGAAAAAATAATGCAAATGCAAGAAGATTTTACAAATAGAGAAAAGAAAACAGAGCAATTATTAAAAGAATTAAAAGAAGAACAGGATAAAAATGTAAAAGATATAGAAGAGGTCTTAACAGAACAAGAAGAAAATAGTAATATTGCACAAAATGAAATGAAAGATACAATAGAAGAAATGGTACAAAGACTAAATGAACAGGAGGAAAAAACACAAATTGCCATAAAAGAGTTAAAGAAAATAGCGAATGAAGATACGCAAAAAATGGAAATAGAGTGGTCTAATAAAGAAAAATTGTGGCAAAACCAAATGAATCAAAATGTTCAACAAATCAATAAATTAGTACAAGTATTGCGAGAACAAGTAACTAAAAAATGCAAACAATTAGAACAAATGAATATCAGCTTTCAAGAAGATAATAGTTTAAAATATGAGAAGACAAAAGAAGAAAATAAAAATATGCAAGAAACGATACAAAAATTACAATTGGAAAATAAAAAATTGACGGCTAAAATAGAAAAACTAGAAGCGGATTCTAAAATGAGTAGTGCTATTATGGAAATGCAAATGGACAAGCTATTAGAAAAGAAGTTACATTTGTTTGAAAAATTACCATTTGTTGATACAGTTAGAAAAGAAAAAATAGAGACAAAGCCAGTCGTAAAAAAAGTGAACAAAATGGAAAAAATAGAAGAACCAGAAGAAGTAAAAAGAATTTCTAAAAAACAACAAACGAAAAATACTAGAATAAAACCAAAAGAAATCATTCCTTCTAAAATAGAAGAAATTACTACAGCACAAATGGAAGTAGAAAATATGATGACAAGAAAAAGAAAGAAAAATACAACACAAATCTTAGGCTTTTTTGACCAAGGAGAAGAAAATGATTAAAACAAAAGAAAAAATAGTAACAAACTAAAAAATGGGACATCCAAGAGGTTAAAAAGAAAAACTTCAGGGGGCATAAAAAATAATGAATGAAGAAGAATATAAAACAGTCAAAGAAGTATTTAAAGACTATCGTTTACCAAGCAAAGAAATTTTAGAAGCTAGAATAAAATCAGTTAATTTATTAAAGAAAACAAATTCACTAGAGATGATTTTGCTTGCCAAAGAAAGAATACCAATAGGGCAAATAGAGTCTTTTGAACAATACTTGGAAGGACGTTTTGGTCTTAAAACAATAGAAATCAAAGTAGAATTATTCAATCAAGAAGAAAAAAGTAAAATGATAAACCAAGAAGCAATCGATAAAATAGTGGAGGAAGAATGGACTAATATCATAGAATATATTACCAATAAACATCCTATGGTAAAAGCAATTTTACAGCAAAGCAATATGACCATAGAAGAAGAGAAAATTAATATTTTACTTTCTAATAAGGGAAAAGAGTTTTTAATAGCGAAAAAAATAGATCAAATATTATCTCAGTTATTATCGAATATTTATCAAAAAAAATATAAAATATTCTTTATCGAAAATCTTTCTGAAGAAGAAATCAAAAAAAGGGAAGAGCTAGCTTTAGAAAGACAAACACAAGTTATTTTAGAGTGGCAAAAACAAAGTATGTTAGAGAAAGAAAATGATGAAAAAAACAAAGTACTACAATGTCAAAAAGAGGAGATAAATGAATCTAAGATACAACGAAATCCTACTTTTAATGATCGTGATATACCAACAGAAGAGGATTATTTACAAGAACTTGAAGCAATAGAAGAAGAAAATAATGTGATTTTAGGAACCTTATCGAAAGCAAAAGAAAATAAAGTACAAATTAAAAATATTACAGCAGATAATAAAAGAATTACGATTGAAGGTAGAATGGTAAGTTGCCAGGCAAGAGAAACCAAAACAGGAAAAGGCATGTTAATTTACGATATTTATGATGGAACTGGCATAATCACTTGTAAATCCTTTACCAAAGACATACAAGAAGGCAATGAAGTGGTAGAGAAAATGAAAAAAGCAAGTGGAATCAAAACCATAGGAAAAGCCGGACTAGATGCTTTTGCAGGGGATGTTACTCTAATGGCGAATACGATTATAGAAGTAAATGGAGAAAATTTCCCTAAACTTCCAACCGAAGATGAAAATTCTCCTCTTATTTTAGGAATGAGCACACAAATCAAAGAGCCACTTGTGAAAATTCAAGACTTAACTGTAGATTCAGGGAATGTTTGTATTGATGGTGAAGTCATTAACATGGAAGAAAAAGAAATTAAGGGAGGAAGAAGTATTCTTAGCCTTGATGTGTATGATGGAACCAGTACCATTACCTGTAAAGCTTTTTTAACCAAAGAAAATAGTAAAAAAGTAATTGGAAAAATAAAAGGAGCAAAGGGAATTCAAGTTTCTGGAAAAGCAGGAATGGACGATTATTCTCACGAATTGACGGTTATGGCAAATACCATTCTTACTTCTGAGGGCATTAAAAGAGAAATTAGAATGGACAATGCAGAAGTAAAAAGAGTGGAATTACATATGCATACCCAAATGAGTCAAATGGATGGCGTAACTCCTGTTGTCGATTTAATTAAGCGTGCCATGAAATGGGGTATGAAATCCATTGCCATTACCGACCATGGAGTGGTACAGGCCTTTCCAGATGCTCATAAATTATTAGGGTATGATAACCCAGACATGAAAATTATTTATGGGGTAGAAGCCTACCTTGTGCCAGACAAAAGTGAAATTGTTGCAAATCCAAAAGGAC
Organism: uncultured Clostridia bacterium; assembly: GCA_947626735.1. Lineage (GTDB taxonomy): Bacteria > Bacillota > Clostridia > TANB77 > CAG-508 > UMGS1663. Next base: position 16,804 of record CANQTK010000026.1, on the reverse strand, counting down.
AAACCATAGAAAATACCACATTTTGCGTTCTTGATTTGGAAACTACAGGACTTTCTTTCCGTACGGAAAAAATTACCGAAATTGGAATTATGAAAGTAAAAAATGGGGAAGTGATTGATGAGTTTTCTTGTTTCGTTAACCCAGAAAAACCAATTCCAGAAAAAGTAGTAGAAGTAACCAACATTACCGACGATATGGTAAAGGATGCAGAAACCATTGAACAAGTCTTCCCTAAAATGCTAGAGTTTATCGGCGATAGTGTCCTTGTGGCACATAATGCAGATTTTGATATTGGTTTTCTGAAATATAATGCAAAGCAGTTAGGTTATACCTTAGAAAATACTTATATGGATACTTTACGTTTAGCCAAAGACTTATTCCCAGATTTCAAAAAATATAAATTAGGTATCATTGCAGAAAAATTAGGCATTACCGTAGAAGTTGCTCATAGAGCTTTAGATGATGTGGATACGACCGTCAAAGTATTAAAAGTCATGTTTCAAATGCTAGAAGAAAAGGGAATCAAAACATTAGAAGAGATTGATAAACAAGAAGAAAATAATATGAATTATAAAAAACTTCCAAGCTATCATGCGATTATCTTAGCCAAAGATTATGTAGGATTAAAAAATTTATATAAATTAGTTTCTCTTTCTCATTTACATTATTTTTATAAAAAACCACGTATTTTAAAATCTATCTATAAAAAATATTCCGAAGGGCTTATTTTAGGAAGTGCTTGTGAGGCAGGAGAGTTATATCGTGCCATTGTAGAAGGAAAAGACGACGACATGATAGAAGAAATAGCCAAAGATTATGATTATTTAGAAATTCAACCAACAGGAAACAATATGTACATGGTGCGAAATGGAACTTTGCCAGATGTAAAAGCAGTTGAGGATATCAATCGCAAAATTGTAGCCTTAGGAGAAAAATTAGGAAAATTAGTAGTCGCTACTTGTGATGTTCACTTTATGGACCCACAAGATGAAATATATAGAAGAATTTTAATGGCAGGGCAAAAATATGATGATGCCGATATTCAGGCACCACTATATCTTAGAACCACAGAAGAAATGTTAAAAGAATTTGAATATTTAGGTAAAGAAAAGGCCTACGAAGTAGTCGTAACCAATACGAATAAAGTAGCTGATATGTGCGAAAGAATTAGCCCAATCTCACCAGAAAAATGTCCTCCTTATATTGAAGGTTGCGAGCAAACCATTAAAGATATTGCGTTTAATAAAGCTCATGAATTATATGGAGATCCACTTCCACAAATTGTACAAGAACGATTAGATAAAGAACTAAATTCCATTATCAAAAATGGTTTCTCTGTTATGTACATTATCGCTCAAAAATTAGTATGGAAATCAAATGAAGATGGCTATATTGTAGGCTCTCGTGGTTCCGTAGGTTCTTCTTTTGTAGCCAATATGACAGGAATTACAGAAGTCAATTCTCTTCCACCACATTATCGATGTCCAAACTGTAAATATTCGGACTTTACCGATTATGGTTATCAATGTGGATTTGACCTTCCAGATAAAGATTGCCCACATTGTGGTACCAAAATGGTAAAAGACGGAATTGATATTCCATTTGAAACATTCCTTGGCTTTAATGGAGATAAAGAGCCCGATATTGACTTAAACTTTTCAGGAGAATACCAAGCAAAAGCCCATAAATATACGGAAGTCATTTTTGGAAAAGGGACTACCTTTAAAGCAGGAACTGTAGGAACAGTAGCAGATAAAACAGCCTATGGATATGTCAAAAAATATTATGAAGAACGAAATATTCCAGTTAGCAATGCAGAAGTCATTCGCGTTTCACAAGGTTGCACAGGAGTAAAAAGAACCACTGGGCAACACCCAGGAGGTATTATTGTAGTACCAAAAGGAAGAGAAATTTATGAATTTACGCCGGTACAACATCCAGCAGATGACCCAGATTCTGACATTATTACGACTCACTTTGACTACCACTCCATTGACCAAAACCTATTAAAATTAGATATTCTAGGACACGATGATCCAACCATGATTCGTATGTTATATGACTTAACAGGAATAGATCCAACCAAAGTGCCACTAGACGATAAAGAAACGATGTCCATTTTTAGTTCTACCAAAGCTTTAGGCGTAACGCCAGAGCAAATTAGAAGTGAGGTAGGAAGCTATGGTGTACCAGAGTTTGGAACCAAATTCGTAAGAGGAATGTTAGTCGATACCAAACCAACTACCTTCGATGAACTAATTCGTATTTCTGGTTTATCCCATGGTACCGATGTATGGCTTGGTAACGCACAAAGCTTAATAGAAGATGGAACAGTAACCTTAAATGAGGCAATCTGTTGTCGTGATGATATCATGATTTACTTAATCAAAAAAGGTGTTCCACCAAACCCAGCTTTCAAAATTATGGAGGTAGTGCGTAAAGGAAAAGCCTTAAAAGATAAAGAAAAATGGGCAGAATATGTAGCGCTAATGAAAGAACATGATGTACCAGACTGGTATATTAAATCTTGCGAAAAAATTAAGTACATGTTTCCAAAGGCTCATGCTGCTGCCTATGTAACCAATGCTTTTCGTATTGCGTGGTTTAAGGTGCACCAGCCAGTCGCTTATTATGCTGCTTACTTTACCATTCGTGCCGACGAATTCGATAGTGAAATTATGTGTTATGGAAAAGAAAAAGTCAAAAATAAAATGAAAGAAATTGACTTAGCAGGAAATAATGCAACAGCAAAAGATAAAAATATGTATTCTATTCTAGAATTAGTGTTAGAAATGTATGAAAGAGGTATTAGTTTCCTTCCAATGGACTTATATAAATCCCATAGTACCAAATTCCAAATCGAAGATGGAAAAATCAGACCACCACTAAATAGTATCCCAGGACTTGGAACAGTAGCTGCAGAAGGAATAGAAGAGGCAAAAAAAGACGGAAAATTCATGTCGATTGACGATATGCAAGTTCGCTCTAAAATTGGAAAATCAGTGGTAGAACTATTACAAAAATTTGGTTGCTTGCAAGGCATGAGTCAAAGCAATCAAATGAGCCTTTTCGGCTAAAATGTCTCTTTGGGGACGTTTCCTAAAGAGACATTTTAGCTTTCATGGTCAAAAATCAACTTTTTAATGAAGAAATTATTCAATAAAAAATAAGAAAGGAAAAATAAAATGAACCAATATTTTGAACAATTAAATCCTATAATTAAAGAATATTTTCAAATTCTTTCACCAGAAATCCCTTCTTTTTTAGAGGAATATATTAATACACCAGAAATGCAGAGAATAGGAAAAATTAGCATGAGTTGTGGAATAGATTATACAAAAATATTTCATAATCAATTTTTTCATTCTAATTTAGAACACAGTGTAGGAGTTGCTCTCATTATTTGGCATTTTACAAAAGACAAAAAACAAACTTTAGCAGGCTTATTTCATGATATTGCAACGCCATGCTTTAAACATTGTATCGATTTTATGAATGGAGACCATGAGAAACAAGAATCGACAGAAGAATTAACAACGCAAATGATTCAAAATTCAAAAGAAATTATGCAATTATTGAAACGAGATGGTATTCAATTAGAAGAAGTGAATGATTATCATATTTATCCTATTGCTGATAATGATACGCCAAAGTTATCGGCAGATAGATTTGAATATACTTTTTCTTGTGGTTTGGTACAAAAAGTGGTATGGAATTTAGAGAAAATAAAGGAAATGTACGAAAATATTACGATTCTAGAAAATGAGGAAGAAATTCCAGAATTAGGTTTTCAAGATGAAAAATTAGCAGAAGAATATATTACCATTATTAGAGAGTTATGGCCATGTTGGTTTAAGAATGAAGATAGAATTACGATGCAATTTATTGCAGATACTATGAAAAAAATGTCAGAGGAAGGCTATATTACGGTTGATGATTTATATCATTTATCAGAGGCAGAAGTAATTGACAAAATCAAAAATTGTGAAGATACCTATATAGCAGAGTGTTTTGAAAAATTCCAAAATACCACGCATATCATGGAAAGTGATAAACCAGTACAGGGAAAATATTGCGTTAGTGTGAAGGCAAAAAGGAGATACGTTGTGCCACTAACGAAAACTACAGAAGGAAACATAGTAAGAATTAATCAAGTGTCGAAAATAGCAAAAGAGAAAATAGATAGCTTTTTATCTTTTGAAGTAAAGCCTTATGCCTATTTTGATTTTGATTTTAAATAGAAAGAAGAATAGAATATTTTAATTAGTAAAAAATAATATAGAAGATATAAAATAATATAAATAAATTTATTGACAATGTAAATAAAAAATGATACAATACATATAATAGAATTAAGAAAGGAAGTGTATCATTATGGCACAAACAAATGTTAATATAAGAATGGATGAGGAATTAAAAAAGCAATTTGATGAATTTTGTTCAAATATAGGAATGACAATGACAACAGCGATTTGTGTATTTGCAAAAAAAGTGGTAAAAGAACAAAAAATACCTTTTGAAATTACAGCAGATCCTTTTTATAGTTCTGCCAATATAGAAAGAATAGAAAAAGCAATAAATGATTTAAATAATGGTAAAGGTAAAAAACATGATATAATAGAGGTGGAAGATGAATAAAATATGGCATGATTATGCGTGGGAGGATTACTTATATTGGCAGAAACAAGATAAGAAAACTTTAAAACGTATAAATGAATTGCTAAAAGATATTGATAGAAATGGTTATTCTGGAATTGGAAAACCTGAACCATTAAGAGAAAATTTAAAAGGTTGGTGGAGTAGAAGGATAGACGATAAAAATAGAATAGTCTATAGAATAAGCAATCATCAAATTGAAATAGCGCAATGTGGTTCGCATTATCGAGATAAATAAAAAAAGATGTAATTTTAGAATTACATCTTTTTCTATCTATCATCACCCATATCAATTTCAACATCAATATCCACAGCTGGCATGCCAAGTTCACTATAAGAAGAACCTTTACCAACAGAAGATTTTCCTCTTAAATCATCACTTGCTACTTTTTTAATTGGTTCAGCATGTTTTAAAAAATAAAATCCCTCTTTATTATATACGGTATTGGAATCAGGAAATACAACAAATTCCTGATTTTTATTATTCTTAAATTCTACCCAAGTGTCAATACTTTTGGCTTTGTCGGCAATACCATAAGTATAACCAGTAACAACGCTATTAGGAAAGGTTAACATTTGGGAAATATATTCAGAACGATAAACGCTTTTATTCACAACATTTTCTTTTTTGTTAGAAGGTGTTACATCTTCAATACCAGGAATAATATCCGATAATCTTGATACCATAATAGGTGTTTTAACAGTCTTAATAGATATAGCATCTTTTTGCTCTGCTACATCTTTTACAATTTTACAATTTTTTAAACCTTTTAATACCTTTTCTCTTTTCTCTTTGGAAATACCTTTATGGTTTAATTCCAAAATAGAATGGTCAATATAGTATTCGTCTAAGTAAACTTCACCTGCTTGTCTTAATAATTCGAATACTTTTTTCTTATCTTTATTTTTGGTGGCATCTAAAAAGGATTGATTCCATTGTCTTTCCTCTTGTGGAAAGAACTTGTAACTTTCATACATCAAGAATTCACCTTCTTTTTATAAGATATTTTAAACACATTATTATTATACCACAAAAGTATAAAAAATGCAAATTTTACATAATATAACTGATTTGATAAAACTATCTTAATAAAAATGTCTATACAAAATAAAAAAATATGATATAATAGACCAAGAAAAAGAAAAGGGGAAAGAAAATGTTTGAAAATACCATTGATTTAACTAAAATTTTTAATTGGCAAAATGCCATTATCTATCTTGTTTTAATTAATCTTATTACTTTTTGTGCGATGTGGATAGATAAAAAGAAAGCAAAATATGGAAGATGGAGAATTAGTGAATCTGCCTTATTTATTTTGGTATTGCTAGGTGGTGGAATTGGTGGAATTGCTGGTATGTATACTTTTAGGCATAAAACCAAAAAGCCTAGGTTTGTCATTGGATTTCCAGCAATTTTAATTTTTGAAATTTTTGTTGTAATTTATTATGGCTTTTTCTTTTAAGAAAATAGAAGGGAAGAAAGAAAATGGATGAACAAAAAAAGGAAGTAAAAAAAGAAAAAAAGAAATTTACCATTTTAGGAATTAGTATATGGAAAATTTTAACCTATTTTATTATATATAGCGTAGCTGGCTATATTATTGAAACGTTATTTAGCATTGCAACAAAAGGAACTTGGGAGAGTAGACAAAGCTTTTTATATGGACCATTTTGCTGTATTTATGGACTAGGTGCAGTCGTGATGATTATTTTTTTGCAATACTTCAACAAAAACAATAATACACTATTTTGGGGTGGCTTTTTAGTCGGCTCTGTTACCGAATATCTTATTAGTTTTTTAGGAGAAAAAATATTTCATGTGGTTTGGTGGGACTATTCCAATATGCCACTCAATATTAACGGAAGAATTTGTTTCTTTTTCTCTCTATTTTGGGGATTTTTAGCTATTTATTTCATGTCCTATATCAATCCTAAAATTGATCGAATGTTAGAGTGGTTCAAAAAGAAAATCCCAGTTCCTTATTTAAAAGTCATTGTCACAATCATTATCGTACTTTTATTGATTGATTTTTTAGTAAGTAGCTTTGCTATGGGAATGTTTTATCTTCGTATGATTCATGAGCATAACATGCCAGTAGAAAATAAAGACAAAGTAGAAGAAATGTATGAAAAAGCATATCAAAATGAATGGTTATCAAACTTTGTTAGAACCGTCTTTTCAGACCGAAAAATGATTCGAACTTTTCCAAATTTAAAAGCGACTGACAAAGATGGCAATATTCTTTATTTTGATAGTTATTTACCAGACATTCAACCTTATTATTATAAATTTAAAACAACGTTAAAACAAGAATTAGAAGATGTATTAAAAGGAGTAAAACAATAAAAAAGAAAGGAAAACAAAATGAAAGAAGAATTTATCAACTTATTAAAACAAATACATAGAGAAGGAATGGAAGCATTAATAGAGTTTTTAGAGCGTTCGGACTTTTTTGAAGCACCAGCTAGCACTCGTTTTCATGGGTGTCATAAAGGTGGCTTATTAGAACATAGTATGAAAGTATATGAAATTCTAAAAACCAAAACGGAAGATTCCGATTCGGTTAAAATCATTGCTTTACTGCATGATATATGCAAAGTCAATTACTATAAAACAGATTACCGAAATGCCAAAAACGAACAAGGAGTATGGGAAAAAGTTCCTTATTATACAGTGGATGATTTAATTCCTTATGGACATGGGGAAAAATCGGTTATGATGCTATCCGAATTTATTAAATTAACACCAGAAGAACGCTATGCAATTCGTTGGCACATGGGATTTACAGAGCCAAAAGAATTATATGGAACCATAGGACAAGCTTATAAGAAATATCCAATTGCACTTCTAATGCATGAAGCAGATTTAGAAGCAACTTACTTTTATGATTTATAAATTTGAACACTTAGTCAGATGCATTGTAAGTAAAATAGCAATATGGTAAAATAAGAAAAACAAAAAGACGATACCAAAAAAGTATTGTCTTTCTTTTATTTTTAGGCAAAATGAAGGACGATCATTTCCATGAAAGGAGAAATGTTATGAAATCAAAAAATGCGCTTTACGAAGCAAAAGAATTTAAAAATTTAAAAGAAATTATGCAAGATGCCATTCGTAAGTATTCTTCTCATACAGCCTTTATCATTAAAAACAAAGAAAAAAAAGAAAAGTATACCTATATTAGCTATGAGCAATTTGGATTAGAAATTAATGCTTTGGGTTCTAGCCTTATCAAAAGAGGTTTAAAAAATAAACGTATAGCCATTATTAGCCCAAACCGTTATGAATGGGTAGTAAGCTATTTTGCAACAGTCAATGGAACAGGAATTGTGATTCCACTAGACAAGGGACTTCCTAATGATGAAATCGAATCTCTACTACAAAGAAGTCATGCGGATGCTGTTATTTTTGATCAAAAATACCAAGAGATTATGAAACAAATACAAGAAACCAATACGAGTGAAATTAAGCAATTTATTTGTATGGATGAAAATCAAGATTTCACTTGCATGCAAGAGTTAATACAAGAAGGAAAAACATTACTGGAAGAAGGATATGAAGAATTTACAAAAGCCGAAATAAACGAAGAAGAAATGAGCATTATTTTGTTTACTTCTGGAACGACTTCTCTTTCAAAAGCGGTTATGCTTTCTCATCGAAACATTGCCTCTAATATTTATGCTTTAAGCATGGCAGAAAAAGTATACGACACCGATGTCAACTTAGCCTTTTTGCCATTTCACCATACTTTTGGAAGTACGGCCTTATTCTTCTTTCTAAGCAAACGGAGCTACGAATGTATTTTGTGATGGTATTCGTCATATTCAAAGCAATTTAAAAGAATATCAAGTTTCCATTTTTGTATGTGTTCCCTTACTTCTAGAAACCATGTATAAAAAAATTTGGAAAGAAATAGAAAAGCAAGGAAAAGCAAAATTAATCAAAACAGTTATTCCTATTACGAATTTCTTATTAAAATTAGGAATTGACCTTCGAAGAAAAGTATTTAAAGACATTATCAATCAATTAGGAGGACATATTCGCTTTGTCGTAAGTGGTGCCTCTGCTATCGATAAAAAGGTTGCCAAAGGGTTTAACGACTTTGGAATTCTAACGGTCCAAGGCTATGGTTTAACCGAAACTTCTCCAGTCCTTACAGCAGAAAATGAAAACTGTATTCGTTACGGCTCTATTGGCTATCCACTAGCCAATGTAGAAGTAAAAATCGATAAGCCAAATGAAGAAGGAATTGGAGAGATTATTGCCAAAGGACCTAACATCATGATGGGCTATTATGAAAATGAAGAAGCAACCAAAGAAGTATTAAAGAATGGCTGGTTTTATACAGGAGACTTAGGTTACCAAGATAAAGATGGTTACATTTTTATAGCAGGAAGAAAGAAAAATGTTATTGTCTTAAAAAATGGAAAAAATATCTATCCAGAAGAATTAGAAATATTAGTCAATAACTTACCATATGTAGAAGAAAGTATGGTATTTGGCATGCCAAAAAAAGATGACTTAGTTGTTTCAGCTAAAATTGTATATAGCAAAGAATATTTAGAAGAATATAATCTATCTAGCCAAGAAATGAAAGAAAAAGTTTGGAAGGATATTAAAAAAATCAATCAAAATTTACCAAATTATCAACATATTAAAAATATCATCGTAACAGATGAACCAATGATAAAAACAACTACAGCTAAAGTAAAAAGATTTGAAGAAATGAAAAAAATTGTTCATCAATAATGCTTTAAGAGGGTAAAAAATTTATAAGAAACTTTATGAAATAACAAAAAATGTAAAAAATAACCAATAAACTTGCAAAAATAGGGAAAACTATGATAAAATAGGGTAATTCAAAAAACAAAACAATGGATAGGTAAAATTTTTATTAGATAGAAGAATCGAAAGGGTTTATAGGTAAATCCTACAAAAACCTAAATCTAGTTACAAGGAAGGATAAGATAAATGAAAAAAATAAAAGATCCAGTCAGTGGATTTTCCCATTTAATAGGAATGTTACTAGCTATAGCAGGACTCGTGCTATTAATTATTCAATCGGTAAGATATGGAGAAGGAGCATGGGATATTGTTACTTTCACTATTTTTGGAGCGATTTTAGTTTTAATGTACTTATTTAGTTCCTTATATCATTTACTAAATTTAGGAGAAACAGGAACCAGAGTTTTTAAAAAATTTGATCATATTATGATTTATCTTGTCATTGCTGCTACTTATACGCCAATTTGTTTAGGACCATTAAGAGGACCATGGGGTTGGAGTATTTTTGGTGTAGTATGGGGTTTGGCTGTTTTAGGAACGATTTTAACAGCCATTTGGATTAAAGCACCAAGATGGCTTACCACTACTATTTATATTGCAATGGGATGGCTTGTCATTGTCATGTTATATCCATTATTAACTACTTTTCAAAGGTTAAATGCACTTCCTTCTCTTTTATGGCTTTTAGCAGGTGGAATTTTCTATACTATAGGTGGTATTATATATGGCTTGAAAAAAGCGCCATTTACCACAAAACATTTTGGCTTTCATGAGATATTTCACATTTTTGTCATGTTAGGTAGCTTTTGCCAATTTTGGTTTATCTTCCATTATTTATTATATATTTAAAAATAAAAAATTCCTATTTTTATAAAAATAGGAATTTTTCTTGCAATTTAACATAAAATATGGTATAGTAATACTATTGTAACTAGTAAACAAGTATGTTTTATAATGAAAAATACTAAAATAAGAGGAGGAAAACCTTATGTGCAAAATTGCAGATTATCCGGGTTGGTATAGCAAAACAAAAGAAATTCTTCGGAGAGAAGGGATAGACCCCACTATGCCGGGATATGAGTTTTTAAGAAGAGCACTTGTTATCTACAAAGTAGAAGGTAAGATAGAGAAAAAAGAACTCTTTAAACAAATTAAAGAAGGTATTGTAGTACCGGCAAATAAAGGAATGCAATTTAAAGAAGAAGAAGCAAAAGAACGTGATGAAGTAGAACAATGGATCATAGAGGCAATTCGAAGCGCAGGGATTGATTTACCAATTTTGGAGTATATCAAACAATTATCCGACGAACTTAAAATGTAGAAAAACAAAAAGGCAAGTAATGATAATTAGAATTACTTGCTTTTTGTTAGAAAAATAATTTACAATAGAGATTAGTGTAATAAAAAAATAAGCCATCTTTAAAACATATAATTTCCTTGACAATATATTTTTGCTTCTATATAATACTAAAAAAGGGGGAAGTTTATATGGGAAAAAAGACAAAAATAATGATTTCTATTGCAGTTGTGGCTATTATTGTAGTTGCTATTATTGTATTTTTGGTAAGTCGTAATTCAGGTAATAGAAAAACGAATTTAGCACAAGTAAATAGTGAGGAAGATTTAAGTAATTTATTAAATAAAGTTTATGAAGGAATAAGCACAGAATTGTATAATGTGCAAACAATTCGTATTGATTTAACAGATGAAACTTCTGTAAAATCTTATACTGGTCTTGAAAACGGACAAGACCTTGAATATGCTATTGTATCAGAGCCAATGATTAATGCTCAAGCGTATTCTTTAGTGATGGCAAAAGTAAAAAGTGGTGTGAATGCAAATGAAGTTGCAAAAGCTATGTCAGAAGGAGTAAACCCAAGAAAATGGATTTGCGTTACGGCAAAAAAATTATATGCAACTAATAGTGGAGACATCGTATTTCTTATTATGACAAATGAAGAAATGTCAAAAGGAGTTTATGATAGTTTTAAAGCTTTAGCAGGAACCATAGGAGAGGAATACGAAAGAACAACAGAGGAGGAAGAATTACCATCTGATATGAGTTTTCCAGTTCCACTATAAAAAAATATAAAAACAATGTTATCGCCGGCGTAGAGTAGAATCAGTCTATCTTGCCGGCGATTCTATATTAAGCAAATAATAGACAAAAACGAATTATAAAAAATGAAACAAAAGTTAAAAAATGAAAGGAATAAAATATGGTATTTTCTAGTATTACATTTCTATTTTATTTTCTACCAAGCGTACTTGCCATTTATTATATTGTGCCAAAGAAAGCAAAAAATTTCGTATTATTGCTATCTTCTTTTCTTTTTTACTATTTTGGAGAACCAAAATACGTGCTTCTTATGGCATTTTCCATTACACTTACTTATGTATTTGGAAGACTTATTGCCAAATATCAAAAAACAGAATATGCTAAATTATTTTTAATTTTAGCAATCATATGCAGCGTTGGTTTATTAGTTTATTTTAAATACGCTAATTTTTTAATTGAAAATATCAACTTGTGGCTAAACCATAAAATTGACTTTATTTATGTAGCTTTGCCAATTGGTATTTCTTTCTATACCTTCCAAATGCTTAGCTATTTAATAGATGTATATAAAGAAGAAGCAAAGGTCCAAAAAAATATTTTTAAACTTGCTATGTATGTTTCTCTATTTCCACAATTGATTGCAGGTCCAATTGTTAGATATACCACGATTGAAGAACAAATAGAAAATAGAACTCACACGATGAAAAAATTCGCTTTAGGTGTAAGAAGGTTTATCCTAGGACTTAGCAAAAAGGTACTTATTGCAAATGTTTTAGGAGAATTAGTAAGCACCTTTTTAGCAAGTAAAGAAATGAGCATTCTATATTATTGGTTATATGCTATTTCAGCAATGCTACAAATTTATTTTGATTTTTCTGGTTATTCCGATATGGCTATTGGCCTTGGAAAAATGTTTGGTTTTGAATTCCTAGAAAATTTCAATTATCCTTATATTGCTAAAAGTATTACAGACTTTTGGAGAAGATGGCATATTTCTCTTAGCAGTTGGTTTCGAGACTATGTGTATATTCCACTTGGAGGAAATAGAACTTCAAAAATAAAATGGCTTCGTAATATTATGATTGTATGGCTTCTTACAGGCTTATGGCATGGAGCAGCGTGGAATTTTGTAATATGGGGACTATTTTTTGGAATCCTTCTTATTTTGGAAAAATTATTTTTAGGAAAGCAGTTAGAAAAACTTCCTAGATTATTGTCTCACATTTATGTACTTTTCCTTGTTATGATTAGTTTTCTTATTTTCAATGGAGAAAGCACTGCACAAATTTTACAAAATATAGGTGGATTAGTGGGCATAGGAGGAGTACCACTTGTTTCAAATGAAAGTTTATACTATTTAAAAAGTTATTTTGTTGTAATTGTAATAGGAGTAGTAGGAGCAACACCATTACTTAAGACATTTGTAAATTTACCAAAAATAAAGAAAATATCTAATTTATTGGAACCAATTTATTTGTTAGGTTTACTTCTTATTTGTACTTCTTACATTGTAGATGGTTCTTTTAACCCATTCTTGTATTTTAGATTTTAAAAAATTACCTTTAGGGACGTTTCCTTTTAGTAAAGTTACCTTTTGGAACGTTTGCCTCTGCATAAGTTGTCCGTAGCTCGCTATCCGCTCGAACGGTCAACTCATCCTTTTGGGTAATCTGTCCCTTTTAATAAATGAAAAATATAAAATAGGCGTCTATAGCATTCAAAAATGAAACAATAAAAGGGGTGTCCCCAGTGTTCCAAAATGGAACGAAAAGAGGCGTCCCTACTGTTCGTAAGGAGAAGTAAGTGAATGAAAGAAAATACAAAAAATAAAATAATAACCGTAGGCTTTGCTTTAATATTGTTTGCCTTCTTCTTTGGAAATATTATTAAAAAAGATGAAACAATATCAGTAGCAGAAAGAAGAAAATTAGCTCAATTTCCTACTATTACACTAAAAAAATTAGAAAATGGAAAAGTGGCAGAAGAATTTGACAAATATACAGTAGACCAATTTATTTTTCGTGACTCTTTTCGAAGTTTAAAGGCTTTTGTTAGCAATGACATTTTCCGTCAAAAGGATAACAATGGGTTATGTATGCTAGACGGAAGCATTTATAAAATGGAATATCCAATCAATAAGAAAAACATTCTAAAATCAGCAAGTAAAATACAAAATATAATTCAAAAATATTTGAATAATAGTGATGTATATTATTCACTTATTCCAGATAAAAACTATTATTTAGAGTCTTATGACTTGAAAATAGATATTAAAGATGTTCAAAAAATTATGCAAGAAAGCATTCCAAAAGCACAATATATTGATATTACAGAAGGCTTAAAGCTAGAAGATTATTATAGAACTGACTTACATTGGAAGCAGGAAAATTTAGCACAAGTAGTAAATATATTACAGCAAAACATGAATTTAAAAAATACATCTTATGTGCAATATGAAACGCAAGAACTAGGTGATTTTTATGGAGCTTACTATGGACAATTAGCAAGAAAGGTAGAAGCAGATAAAATTCATATTTTAACAAGCCAAACGATTAAAAATGCAACTACTTATAATTATGAAACTAATCAAAATGGAAAAGTATATGATATGCAAAAATGGCAAACATCTTCAGATAAATATGATATTTATTTATCAGGTGCAACGCCACTAATGACAATAGAAAATCCAAATTGCTTGGAGAAAAAAGAATTACTTCTATTTCGAGATTCTTTTGGAAGTAGCCTAGCACCTTTACTATTAGAAAACTATTCAAAAATTACTCTAATTGACTTACGATATATTTCAAGTAACATATTAGAGCAATATGTTGATTTTAAAAATCAAGATGTACTATTCTTATATAGCACTTTAGTATTAAATCAAAATGTATTAAAATAGAATATAAATCTTATCATTTGACTTTTTAAGCTAAAAATTTTTATTATGAATAAAATTTTAATCTTTTCATATAATAATACAAAAAATGTTAAAAATACAAAAGTTTTTGTACTATTAATACAAAAACTTGACTTTTTTGATAAAAAAATGTATTATAAAAGTAAGAAATGAGTAATAGAAAAAAAGAAAGGAATGAAATTTATTATGATAGAAAGACCAAATTATATAAATGAATTGATAAAATTTAAAGATAAAGAACTAATCAAAATCATTACAGGAATTAGAAGATGCGGGAAAAGCACTTTAATGGATTTATATAAAAATTATTTGTTACAAACAGGAGTAGAAGAAAAGCAAATAATTAGTGTAAATTTAGAAGATTTAAAATATAACTTTATAGAAGATTATATGGATTTATATAATTATATTAATAGTCAAATAATGGAAAATAAAAAGAATTATGTGTTTATTGATGAAATACAAATTATTCCAGAATTTCAAAAAGTGGCAGATAGTTTATATTTGAATAAAAATATAGATTTATATATTACAGGTTCTAATGCTAGATTATTGTCTTCAGAATTATCAACACTACTTACTGGAAGATATGTAGAAATAAAAATGTTACCGCTATCCTTTAGAGAATTTGTGAATGCAAAAAACATAACAGATTTAGAAACAGCATATAAAGAATATATTTCATTTGGTTCATTTCCTTATACAACACAATTAGATGAAGACGAAATAAGTAAGTATTTAGGAACTTTATTTAATGATGTTATTATAAAAGATGTTATGATAAGAAAAGGAATTTCAGATGAGGCTATGCTAAAAAGTGTTGCAACCTTTGCATTAGATAATATAGGCAATTTATTATCTACGAACAACATAGCCAATACTATGACAAGTAATGGAAGAAATATAAATGTAAGAACAGTAGAAAAGTATTTAGAAGGATTTATGGAATCATTCTTTTTATATAAAGCTGCTAGATATGACATAAAAGGAAAACAATATTTAAAAACAGGAGAAAAATATTATGTGTCAGATTTAGGACTAAGATATTTTATGCTAGGCAGAAAAATAGGAGATAGAGGTCATATCTTAGAAAATGTAATATATTTAGAATTACTAAAGAGAGGCTATGACGTTTATATAGGAAAAGTAGATGAATATGAAGTAGATTTTGTTGCAATCAATAGCAATGGAAAAATGTATGTTCAAGTGTGTGAAACGTTAAAAGACAACGAAAATAAAATACTTATGAGAGAATTAAATTCGTTAGAAAAAATTAGTGATAATTATACAAAAATAATATTAACATTAGATAAAATTCCTTTATCAGATGAAAATGGAATTATTGTTAGAAATGCTTTAGAATGGTTAATAGATGAAAAATAGTGGAATATATAAATAATTGGAGAAATGTTAGAAAAATATGAATAATTTAGAAGCAACTAAAATAGAAAAAAGAAGTATTTATATAAAAAAATAAAAATTAGTGCTTGACTTTTCTAAGAAAAAAATGATATATTCTAGCATGTAGATAAAATAGAAAACGACACATGTGAAGCAATAGGCTTGTAAATCTGATTACGGTACTAAGCGCACATGTGTATTTTTATGCCAAAAAGAAAGGAGAAAAAGAAATGCCACAAACGAAATTTCAAAAGTTAATATTTGCACTAATTACTGTTATCATAACAGTTCCATGTTTTGTATTTTATTGTTCATCTTATGAAGCGGGAGGATTTAATGTAGAAGTAATAAAAAATTCTTGGATTTTTATTCCTATTGAATTTGTACTTGCTTATCTATGTGAAATATTCATTGGAAGTCCGTTATCTGTAAAATTAGCATTAAAAGCAATTGACCCTAAAAAGAACGATCCTATGATAGTAGAAACTGCTATTATATGTGCAACAGTTGGAATTATGTGCCCTCTTATGAGCTTTTTAGCAACGATTCTTTATAATGGAATTATTGCAGTAGGAATGAATGGAGCACCATTCAATGATTATATTATCAATTTCATTCCATACTGGCTACAAAAGGTAGTGCTTAATTTTCCATTTGCTTTGCTTTCTCAATTATTCTTTATTCAGCCATTAGTAAGAACTATTTTCAAAGCTATTTTTAAGAATAATAACAAAAAAGTAGAAAAGAAAAATGCAAAAAAAGAATTAGTAGAAGCAAAATAATTCTACGTTTCATAATATTTTTATTTAATATTAAACCATTGTGTTTATGCCAAGCTAATGATTATAGAGCAGATAATTAGTTGATAATTATCTGCTTTTATGATAATATAGTTAAAATAGGAGGTAATAGTTTGAAAGAAATAATGAAAAAATAAAACCAAAATAAGAAAAAAGGGCATAGTTCCCCCTTACCCCCAGAAATT
>CANQTK010000025.1 GCA_947626735.1 uncultured Clostridia bacterium | reverse complement strand
ACTTGGGGTTACAAATTGTGCTTCAAGTTTTTTATTTAAAAAGAAGAAATACAATCTTTAAGGTTGCAATTTGCAACTTTAAATTTTATAATTCAATCTGCGGTTGATACCTCTCAAGCCACATATTTACTTGGCAAAGGTAGGCCATAAGTTGAGGACCGGTCATTAACTGACCAAACCAAGGTCTTGTAAAGGCTTTGCCATCTGTCTCCAAAATTTCTAAAATATACTCTCTATTCAATAAATCATTAATAGGAGCATTTTTATTTTCCATAATCTTGATTAACATGCCTTTTACAGTATTTAAATAAGTAGGGTTCCAAGTTTTAGGGTAAGGGCTTTTCTTTCTATCTACAATTTCAGAAGGTAAAATATCCTTCATAATATAACGAAGCAAGCCTTTTTCTCTACCATTTAATGACTTAATTTCCCAAGGAATATTCCATACATATTGAGCTAAACGATAATCGCAAAAAGGAACACGAAGCTCAAAACCATTATACATAGCCATTTTATCACTTCTATCTAAAAGAGTCTGCATAAACCAGTTCAATGTCAAATGCGAAATTTTTCTTTTTTCTGCTGTTTCCTTAGAATCCGAATCTAAAATAGTGACTTCATCTAAACTTTCGTTATAGCGATAATCAATATAATCTTTTAAATTTACCACTTTACTAATAGCAGGGTTCAGCAATTGTTGTCTTTCTTTAATTGCAATAGACCAAGGAAAAGTATTACTATTTAAAGCATCTTCACGGAAAAACCATGGGTAACCTCCAAAAATTTCATCTGCACATTCGCCAGTTAAAGAAACAGTAGCCTCAGGCTTTACATTTTTGCAAAATAAAAGTAGGGACGAGTCCACATCTGCCATACCTGGGTAATCTCTTGCAATCATAGCATCTTCTAAAGCCTTTGCAAGCTCAGGAGTATCTAGCACAATTGTTTTATGGTTGGTATGCAATTTTCTTTGCATAATGTCAATATAGAATTTATCAGAATTTGGCTGAAAATCTGTCTTTTGAAAATTCTTATCATTATCTACATAATCTACGGAAAAAGTATTAAGTGGGGGAAGATTATGCTCTTTGCAATAATTGGAAGCATATAACGTAATAATACTAGAATCTAGCCCGCCAGATAGAAAGGTGCATAAAGGAACATCTGAAACAAGTTGCCTTTTAATAGCATCTTCTAACAAAAACCTTACTTTTTCACAAGTAGTGCCAAAACTATCGGTATGAGGTTTACTTTCAAGTTTCCAATACCTTTCTATATGAAGGCCATCTTTGTTAAAAATACCAAAATGAGCAGGTCGTAGTTCAAAAATATCCTTAAAAATACCATTGCCAGAAGTGTGGCAGGGACCAAGTCCAAATAATTCACAAATTCCTTCTTTTTGAATTACAACAGGAATATTAGGAAAAGCAAAAATGGACTTTACTTCCGAAGCAAAAATAAAGTGTTCATCTTTAATGCAATAATAAAAAGGTTTTACTCCAAAATGATCTCTTGCAAAGTATAATTCTTGTTTTTTTTCATTCCAAATGGCAAAAGAAAAAATACCATTTAATTTATAAACAACGCTATTTCCCCAATAAATGTAACTTTTTAAAAGCACTTCTGTATCGGAATGCCCTTGAAAAGAAAAACCATTCTCTGATAATTCTTTTCTTAAATCTTCTGTATTATATAATTGCCCATTGTAAACAATGGTATAAGTATTCTCTTCATATTGGCAAGTCATAGGTTGCTTGCCACCTTCTGGGTCAACCACAATTAAACGTTTATGTCCAAGCATAGCATGTTTATTGCAATAAATACCATCTTCATCTGGACCACGTCTTGCAATCTTTTCCATCATATTAGACAATACATTTTTATATTTTTCTTGCTCTAACTCTTGTTTTAAATTCACAAAACCAACAATTCCACACATTATGATAAAAAACCTCCTAATAGAATAATGCTAAGTAAAAGAAACTTAACATTACTATTTTTAACTTTTTTTTAAAATATTATTTCTTCCTTTAATAATATATACAAAATGTGGAAAATGTTACATATTTGCTTGATTTTTTTACATGAAATGTATTACAATAACAATATTACAAGATTATATCTTTAGCAAACAAAAGGAGGCACCTAATTTTTAGGTACCTCTTTTTGTTTGTAAACTTTACTTTAACTAGAAAAATAAAATGCGTTTCCTTTATATTCATAGTAAAGTGATGCTACTTCACCATATACAATAGTATAGGACGTTTTTTCTGAGTCTTTAGGAAATATAATAGAAATGATATGACCTTTATCATTTTGTACAACTTCAAGTTCAGGATGCTCTTCTAAAAAATCTTCAAAAGTTTCCCGAATTCTCACTGCTTTAATCAATTCTATAATCCTCCTTTTCAAAAAATAAATTTATAGAATTATTATAACATTTTTTGTCATAAAAAACAATATTTTATTAAAAATACAGTTGATATGCTTAAAAAACTTTTAAATATGGAATAGAGGCAATTAAAACATGCATGCAATGAAAAACGATATTGTAAAAGTTGCATAAAAGTAACAAAAAAAAAGACTATCTCAAAATTTTGAGGTGGTCTTTCCTATTTTTTTCATTCTAAGTATTGACAAAGGTAAAAAAAATTAGTATAATTTTATGGTACTTGAAAAAGAGAAAAACTATGTAATATACATATAAAAAGAACAATTACGAGGGGGGATAAAAATGGCACAACCAAAAAGAAGATGGTCAAAAGCAAGAACAGGTTTAAAAAGATCAACATGGAAATTAGAAAATAAAAATTTAGTAGCATGTCCACATTGTCATGAAATGATGGAACAACATAAAGTTTGTTCTAATTGTGGTTATTACAATGGAAAAGAAGTAATAGCAAAAAAGGAAAACTAAGAAAGAGTGCAGTATTTTTAATACTGTATTTTTTTGTGTATGAAAAGTAAAAGTTGCTTTTTTGAAAAAAGTATTCCAATAAAAAATAAGAAATGATATAATAAGCAAAAATAAAAAGGGGATTAAAATGACTAAAACAAAAGAAAGAATGAATCAAATAATGAAACAAATAAAAGAAAATAAATGGATACATTATATTGTTATCATCATCATTGGTGTTATTTTAAGTATGCCATTAAGTCAGATTCAAATCAGGGAAACCCATGATGGTGTTCTTCACATGCTACGTTTAATAGGAACAGTAGATACTTTAAAAATAGGACAATTTCCACCATTAATTAATCAAAATTATTGTAATGGTTCAGGGTATTCTATGAATTTATTTTATCCACCATTGGTTACGTATCTTCCATTATTTATTAAATTATTTACTTCTTCTTATGCTGTTACATTAAAAATTTTTGGTGGTATTTGCATTGCTTTATCTGGTGTCACCATGTATCAATTTGTTTATCAAGTAACAAAAAAAAGGACGATTGCTTTATTTTCGGCTATCTTTTATTTAATTGCACCATATAAATTAGTGGATGTATATAAAAGATTTGCCATTGGAGAATTTACATCATTTATTTTCATTCCCTTCGTATTTTTAGGACTTGTCAATCTTTTTGAACAAGACCAGAAAAAACATTATTTTATTGCTATTGGAGCAATAGGTTTAATGTTATCTCATACGATAACAACTTTGTATACTTGCATTTTTTGTATCGTATACATCCTATTTCATATGAAACAATTAAAGAACAAAGAAATCATAAAAAAATGTTTCATAAATGGCATTTTTATCTTACTAGTAAGCATGTTTTTCTGGTTACCATTATTAGAAACAACAACGATGACTGATTATGCTATTATGGACGATAAGATTATTCACACAAATGGAGAATATGTTAGCAGTAATACAATTTCTTTTATTCAATTTTGGAAGGATATAGAGGAAAATGGAATTACTTTTAAAATAGGAGCCCCTACTATAATAGTAATCGTTCTTACTATCTTTGTTTTAAAAAAAGTAGATAAAAAATATAATGAATTTTATTTGATTAGTATTATTTTTTCACTCTTTTCTCTTTGTATGGTAACCAAATTTTTCCCATGGAAAATAATGCCTAATCTACTATGCAAATTACAATATCCATGGAGAATGATTGGCTTTTTTAACTTTTTTACCAGCTTTATTTGTGGCATCAATTTATATATAATCTTAAAACGACTTATCCAGAAAGATGGATTTAAAATTTTATTGGTTTTACTTTTTATTGTATGGGCAATATTTAGTAGTTTAGGTATTATGTCACAATATCGTTCTTTAGATCAAGAAAAGGATAAAAAATATGAAAACTCTATTTTGGAAAATAAAAAAATATCACATAAACAAATTAATCGAGAGTATATGCCAATAAAAGCACTTTTATTGCAAAATACTTATGTAATGACGAGAGAAGATAAGACTTATGTCTTAAAAGGAAATGCACAAATTACAAAAGAAACGAAACAAAATTTACAAGATGAATTAGAAGTACAAAATATAGAAATAAATACACAATTAGAATTTCCTTATTACTATTACCCAGGATATGAAATTACAATAGTAACAGAAGGAAAAGAAGAAAAAGTAAAAGCAATAGAATCGGACAATGGCTATGTTTCTTGCTTTATCGAAAAAGAAATAGGGCAAGGAACGATTTTAGTAAAATATGTAGGAACCACCATTACTTATATTTCCTATGGAATTTCAGCCATTAGCTTCATTATTTTTATAGGATATATAATAGAAGAAAAAAGAAAGGAAAAGAAAAATGGATAAAATAAAGAAATTATTACAAAAAGAAAATACAAAAAATATTTTACTTTTGTGTATTGCTTCTGTTTTTATTTGCCTTCCTTTACTAAACTCAAAATTAAATATCGGTTATGACGATGGAATTCAACATATAGCAAGATTAATGGGAACCTATCAATCGCTATTAGAAGGGCAAAATTTTCCTGTTATTATGTCTAAATTTTGCAACAATTTTGGTTACTCTTGGAATTTGTTTTATAGTCCGCTTACAGCTTACTTGCCTTTAATTTTTAAACTAATAGGAGTTTCTTTTGTTCATTGTATAAAATTATTTATGTTTTTTATTACGTTTTTATCAGGAATTACCATGTACTTTTTTACAAAAGAAGTAACAAAAAATAAGAAAATAGCGGTAATGGCTGGTTTATTTTATCTTTTTGCACCTTATCGTTTGACCGATATGTATCTAAGAAATGCTTTAGCAGAATTAACGTCTTTTGCGTTTTTACCAATGGTATTTATGCGGTTTATATGGTGCTTTAAAAGGAAAACCAAAGAGAGAATATTTGCTCATTATAGGCAGTTGTGCTTTGCTTTTAACACATACCATTATTACGATGTATGTAGCAATTTTGTGTTTGATTTATTTATTTTTACAAGCGAAACAATTAAGAAACAGAAAAATACGAAATAAAATTATCATGTCTACTATTTTTATTCTTGTGATAACTAGCTTTTTTTGGATTCCTTTATTAGAACATAAATTAGGTGCAAATTATGAAGTATTTAAACCAGGGAGAATGGAAAGAACAGAGGTATTAATTGCTTTTAAGTTAGATTTTAAAGACCTCTTTTATACGTCATCAGAAAACATTCGTATTTATGAGTTAGGATTCATTACTATTATTTTATTACTTCTTTCACCAGTCGTAATTCAAAAATTAAGAAAAAAGTGGAAACATACAGATTTTTACCGCTTTTACCTTTTTGCTTTGGTAATAGGATTGATCTGTAGTATCATGACATTAAAGCTATTTCCTTTTGAATCTTTACCTTCTGTTTTGAAAATGCTACAATTTTCTTATCGCTTATTAGAATTTTCCTCTTTCTTTTTTGCTTTTGTCGTAGCGGTTAATGTTAAAATGTTAATGAAAAAGATAAAGTATATTGATGTAATCGTAGTTATGGTGGTATTGATGCTTCTTACTACAACTTATGCAAGTCATTTGCCATACATAGATGATTTGAATGAAAATAGGCTATGGTCAACCGTAAGAGTAACAAAAGATACAGGGAGAATACATGCTGGTTGTGCTAGTTTTGAATATTTACCAAGTAAAGCTTTTGAAAATAGAAGTTATATTGAAACAAGAGAAGATACAGTGCTTATTCTAGAAGGCAATGGAAAAATAGAACAACAAAACAAAGAAGGCACAAACTTAACTTGTCAAATTTCTGCGATAACAGGAGAAGCAAAAATAGAATTACCATATATCTATTATTTAGGTTATGAAGTAATTTTAGAACAACAAGGCAAAAAAGAAACATTAAAGCCTTATGAAACAGAAAATGGATTTGTAGGAGTTACCTTAGAAAATGTAGAAGAAGGAATTTTAGAGGTGCATTATACAGGAACTAGACTTATGAAATTTTCTGCTATGATTTCCATTTTGGGAGTTGTGGTTTTAGCAGGAAAATATGTGCTTGAAGGCATAGAAAAACACAATATTGCATTGACGAAAAAACAAAAATAGTATAGAATAAACATGATAAAAAGAGGTGAAACAAATGAGCAAGCCAACCGTGGCAATTGTAGGAAGACCAAATGTAGGAAAATCCACATTTTTTAATTATATCGCAGGCAAAAGAATTTCTATTGTACAAGATGAACCAGGTGTTACAAGAGACAGAGTTTATGCAGATGCCACTTGGAAAGGAAGAAGTTTTACTTTAATAGATACCGGAGGAATTGAACCAGAGTCCGAAGATATGATTGTTTCTCAAATGAGAGAGCAAGCAAACATTGCTATCAATATGGCAGATGTGATAGTATTTCTTACTGATATAAAACAAGGAGTTACAGCAACCGATGAAGAAATTAGTTTAATGCTTAAAAAATCGAAAAAGCCTATTGTTCTAGTTTGCAACAAAGCAGATAACTATGGTAAAACAGCAGATGACATTTATGAATTTTACAATTTAGGCCTAGGCACTCCACATCCTGTATCATCCGTAAATGCTTTAGGAATTGGAGATGTACTAGATGCTATCTATGAACACTTCCCAGAAACCGAAGAGGAAGAAGATGGAAGTATTATAAAAGTAGCAGTTATCGGAAAGCCAAATGTAGGAAAATCCTCTTTAATTAATAAAATTTTAGGTGAAAACAGAGTAATTGTAAGTGATATAGCAGGCACCACAAGAGATGCCATCGACTCGGAATTTGAAAATGAATTTGGAAAATATGTTTTTATCGATACGGCAGGCATTCGAAGAAAATCTAAAGTAGAAGAACAAATTGAAAAATATAGTGTCATGAGAAGTCTTTTAGCCATAGAAAGAGCCGATGTATGTCTTCTTATGATAGATGCCAATGAAGGAGTCACAGAGCAAGATAAAAAAATAGCAGGAGAGGCACATGAGGCAGGAAAAGCAAGTATTATTGTCATCAACAAGTGGGATACCTATGAAAAAGACGAACATACCATGGAGCAATATAAAAAAGAAGTATATGAGCAACTTGCCTATTTATCTTATGCACCAATTATCTTCATTTCAGCCAAAACGGGGCAAAGAGTAAATCAATTATTTAAGTTAATTAATCAAGTAGCAAATCAAAATGCAATGCGTGTTTCCACTTCGGTATTAAATCAGGTTTTAAATGAAGCGATTGCCATTGTACAGCCACCAACCGATAAAGGAAAACGCTTAAAAATTTATTATATGACGCAAGCATCGACAAAACCACCAACTTTTGTGGTATTTGTCAATGATAAAAAATTATTTCACTTTTCGTATGAGCGATATTTGGTCAATCAAATACGAAAAGAATTTACCTTAATTGGAACGCCAGTTAGAATCATAGTTAGAGAAAGATTAGAAAAAGGAGGAATTTAATATGGCAACTTATATTGTTGTAACCATTATAGCTTATTTATTAGGAAGCATTAGCTTTTCCGTTATTATTAGTAAAAAAATGGCAGGATTTGATGTAAGAGAAAAAGGAAGTGGAAATGCAGGCACCACAAATGTATTAAGAACAGTAGGAAAAAGAGCATCTATTATCACTTTAATTTGTGATATTCTAAAAGGAGTAATTGCAGTTTTCATTGCTTATCTTGCAGGTCTCATTGTAAAAGAGGGAGTAGATAAAGCCTTACTAATTCAACTTGCAGGAATTGCCGTTATTGTAGGACACACTTTTCCGATTTTCTTTCAATTTAAAGGAGGAAAAGGAATTGCAACAGCGTTAGGTGTTTTAATGATAACAAACTGGAATATTGGTTTAATTTGTCTAGTATTTGCATTGGTTTTAATGATTTTAACTAGAATGGTGTCATTAGGTTCTATTGCAGCAGCTATTCTATTTCCAGTCCTTATCATTTTTATGCCACACAATAGTTATTTGGTAGATGGAAATTATATTATTTATAGTATTTTACTTGCTATTTTAGTGGTATTTAATCATAGAGCAAATGTAAAACGTTTGCTTTCTGGAACAGAAAATAAAATTGATTTTAAAAATTTAAAGAAATAAAAAGTGAACAAGAGGGACGCCCCTTTTCGTTCCAAAATGGAACGGTGGGGACACCCCTTTTCTATTATTTTTATAAAAATAAATATAAGTAAGTAAAACAAAATTAAGCAAATTAAAAAGGAGAAAAAAGTGAAAAAAATAGCTATTATAGGAAGTGGAAGTTGGGGAGTAGCTCTAGCTATTCATTTAGCAAAACTTGGAAATGAAATTAAAATATGGTCTTTTATGCAAGAAGAGGCAGATTTGATTAATCATGAAAAAAAATGTAAATTTTTACCGGAAATCACAATTCCAGAAGGAATTGTTTGTACTACTTCTTACGAAGAAGCAATCAAAGATACAGAAGTTATCTTGCATGTGACACCATCAAAATTTACGAGAAATACGCTAAGAGAATATAAGCAATATGTAACAAACCAAACTATCGTAATTTGCACAAAAGGCTTTGAAACAGAAACATTACAAACATTAGACCAAGTATTTAAAGAAGAATTACCAAATGTAAAATTAGCTGTACTTTCTCGGACCAAGTCACGCAGAAGAAGTTTCAAAAGCAGTACCAACGGCCATGGTAATTGCATCAGAAGGGGAAAAAATAGCCAATGAAATAAGAGATATCTTTATGAATGAAAATTTAAGAGTATATACATCTTCTGATGTAAAAGGAGTAGAATTAGGGGGAGCATTAAAAAATATCATTGCTTTTTGTGCAGGTGTAGCAGCAGGGATGGGACTTGGAGATAATTCATTTGCTGCTTTAATTACAAGAGGTTTATCTGAAATTTCAAGATTGGGTGAAAAATTAGGAGGAAATAGAGAAACTTTTTACGGTTTAACAGGGTTAGGAGACTTAATTGTAACATGTCTTAGTGAGCATAGTAGAAATAGAACTGCTGGAAAATTAATGGGACAAGGAAAATCCTTGGAAGAAGCAAGAAAACAAATTGGAATGGTAATAGAAGGAGTAGATAATATAGAAGTTGCTTATCAACTTGCACAAAAATATCAGGTTGATATGCCTATAGTTAATACAGTATATGCTATGTTATACAATGGATTAAATCCAAAAGAAGGAGTTAATATCTTAATGACTAGAGACAAAAAAGCAGAATAAAATGTCTCTTTGGGGACGTTTCATAAAGAGACATTGAGACTTGGAGGAGTATACATGAAATTAGTTATTCAAAGAGTAAAACATGCTAGCGTAGAAGTAGATAAGCAAATAGTAGGAAAAATAGGGAAAGGTTTTCTTGTCCTTCTTGGTGTAGGACCAGAAGATACAAAAGAAACAGCAAATTTTCTTGTACAGAAGTTAATTAAATTAAGAATATTTGAAGATGAAAATAATAAAATGAATCTTAGTATAAAGGATGTAAAAGGAGAACTTTTAATTGTTTCTCAGTTTACCCTTTATGCAGACTGTTCCTCTGGCAATAGACCAAGTTTCACAAATGCTGCTAAACCAGATAAAGCAAATGCATTATATGAATATTTCATCCAAAAATGCAAAGAAGAAAATATTGTTGTAGAACATGGCATTTTTGCAGCAGATATGCAGGTGGAACTTTTAAATGATGGACCTGTAACGATTCTTTTAGAAAAAGAAGAAAAAGAGTAAATTTTAAGATAAAACGAAATCATTTTTTTAAGAAAGCACATACTAAACTTTAGTATGTGTTTTTATTTAATAAGGAAACCTTTCATACATATAACGAATTAAATCATCTACATTATTTTTTGTAACATTAATTAACATATTTTCATCTAAACAAACCCACATGTTAATTTTAAAATCCTCTAAATTATCAATGAAAACACCTATCATTTCTGTCATTTCGATAGGATTATCAAAAGATTGCTCCCATTCTAGTAAAGAACTAGAAACAGTAACAGAAAGATTAGAATTATTATAAAATTGTTTTAAAAAGCGCTCAATTTCACCTTCTTGATTACTAAATAATTTAATAAATGTTTTCATTTTAAAACTCCTTTTTAATGATAGTATTTTTCATTTTTTTTGATTTATACAAGGAATAAAATTGAAAAAAAAATATCATACTACAAACAAAGAGGTGCAAATTTATGAAAAAAATAATAGTGACTATTGTTGTTATCGGTATTATTGTTGCTATATTAGCTACAGTTGTCGTTTTTGCAACACGTAATACAGAAGAAAAAAGCTTAACAACGAAGGCAGAAGAACAAATTCGATATTTAGAAGATAAAATAATTGCAATGACGAATCATTTAAATCAAATTCATTTTTCAAATAGTATTTTAGTAGAAAAAAATACGGATGAAGATAGCAATTCTCAAAAGCAAAACGAACAATCGAATGAAACAGGCAGTGAAGGTAGTTCACAACAAGGACAAAGTTCACAACAAAGCTCTTCTGGAGAAAGTTCTTCTTCCTCATCTTCTCAAGGCTCACAAAATGAACAACAAACTAGTTCTTCGGAAGATAGTCTGCAATATGAAATAAAAAATAATAGTATTTTATCAAATACAACAAAAGAAGTGGATTGGGAGTATATGAAAACGAACGCAGAGATTATTTATTCCACATGGCCAAGTATGATGGTAGATTTGCATGAATTAAATGTGAAAAATGAAGATATTTTAAATTTTAGTAGTTCTTTGGATCAAGTTACTTTAGCAGCAAAACAAGAAGATAAAAGCGTTACGTTAAATAATTTAGCCAATTTATATGGTTTTTTACCTAATTATCGAAGTCAAATTTCCGAAAATAAAGATGAAATTAATATTGATTATACAAAGGCATGTTTACTGAATAGTTATGCTTTAGTGGAACAAGAACAATGGGAAGAAGTAAAAAAACAATTAGAAAATGCAATTTCTTATTTTTCGAATATTATGAATAGTATCAATGGAAATGGACAAAAACAGAGTCATATTAGTAAAATCTATGTTTTACTAAACGAATTAAATAAAACAATAGATTACAAAGATAAACAATTATTTTATATTAAATATCGTAATGCAATGGAAGAATTGGTGAATTTTTAATTGACTTCTTTTTCAATTTTTAGTATAATAAGAAATAGATGAAGTAAATTGAATAGTCGCGTATAGCAAGGTCGAAAGGCAGCGTACGAGGAAAGTCCGGGCTCCATAGAGCAAAGGTGCAAGATAACGTCTTGTGAGGGTAACCTTAAGGAAAGTGCAACAGAAAAGAACCGCCTATTTTTAGGTAAGGATGAAAAGGCGAGGTAAGAGCTCACCGCTTCTATGGTAACATAGAGGGTCCGTGTAAACCCCACCTGGAGCAACACCGTAAATAGAAGGTTAAGACTGCTCGTCATCTTCTAAACATGGTGGCTGTAAGAGTCTTATAGTGATATAAGAAGTAGATAAATGACTATTCACGACAGAACCCGGCTTATAGATTTACTTGTACATCAAAATACTCAGCTAAAACAAGCTGAGTATTTTGTCTTTTATTAACATTTTTTATGAAGTTATTGTAAAGTAGACGAAAAGAATCTTATTAAATCTTCTGGTAATGGAGCCTTATATTGAACTGCTTGCTTGGTAATAGGATGAATAAAAGAAATTTGATAGCTATGTAAGGCTTGTCTTTGAATAAAAGTAAGGTTTCCACCATATAAGTCATCTCCTAAAAGAGGATGTCCTATGTAGCTTAAATGAACACGAATTTGATGAGTTCTTCCTGTTTCTAAAGTACACTGTAAAATGGAAATAGGAAAATCATGATAGTCTTTTTCTTGTAACACTTGATAATGTGTAATAGAAGGACTACCAGAATCTATGACACATCTTTCTATGATACTATTTTCTTTTCGTGCAATGGGAGCATTAATTGTTCCTTGTTTTTTTTCTAAAATACCTTCTACTATGGCAATATAAACTTTTTGAAAGATATGGGTTTTCATTTGACGAATAAGAGTTTCTTGTACATATTCATTTTTAGCAAAAATAACAAGGCCAGACGTATCTTTATCAATACGATTCACAGGTCTTATTTTCTTTTTTAAACCAATTTGCTCAAAATAGAAAGCAATTCCATTGGATAAACTATCTTCATAATGTAATATAGAAGGATGAACAGGAACACCAGCAGGTTTATTGACAACTAAATAGCAATCATCTTCATAAAGAATAGAAAGATTCATTTCCTTTGGAAGAATATTAGAGTTATCTTCTTCATAATCAAATAGAATACTTATTTTATCATTTTCTCTTACTGAATTATAAAGAAAAGAAGGTAAATCATTTAATAAAATACTATTTTCGCGTTTTAAAGTAGTGAAAAGTCGATGTGAAATTTGAAAATGCCTTAAAAGAATTTGTTTTATTGTTTTATTTTCTTCTTGTTTGGGAATAATATATTCTAATTTCATTTGTTATTTTTCCTTTCTTACTTGAGAATTGTTAAAAAATCTCAATGGATGAAAATGCAATTTTTTGACATCATAAGAATAGTATAACATAAAAATAGAAAGATTTAAACTTAGTAAGCATTAAACAAAAAAAATTATGGTAAACTTATTGAAAAATGCTAAAAAATAAGGTATACTATTAGTATTGTAATTGTAAATCATATCACCATTTTAATTAAAGGGAGGATAAAATAGTATGAATACAAGTTGGGAGATGTATTTAAATAAAACTTCTCAAATGTTAAAAGTAGTAAGAAAAAGGAATGCATTACAAAGACAAAGTGAAGAAGGAGAGCGGCTTTATACCACAAAATGTATAAAATATCATCAGTTTTTTGAACAAATGAATGAATTTGCAGAAGGAGAAGATAAACTGATAAAAGATAGTATTTCTTTTTTAGCTTCTATTATGCAAGACAGAATGAAATACATGTTGGAGCAAAAAACACCTACTTTAGCAAAATATAAAAAAGCAGTACAATTATCACATGAAATTGAAAGGTACAAAAGAGAAATGATTTCTCTACCATATTGGAATATGTTACCAAAATTAAGCAGCGAGGAAATTCCAAAGGATAAGCTATATGAATTGATTACTTTAATTCTTTTAGCTTGTGAAAAAAATCCTAGCCTTTCCGAAGAAGATTTTGTACAATCTAAGGCAGATTTTCATAGAATGCTCCAAGAAAGTAAAGACCCAGTTTTGCAACAGCTACCTTTTAATGAAAGTATTCTCTATAACGTATTAGATTCATTTTTGCAAGAAATTCCTTGTTCTAAAGATACGTTAATTTCATTTAAACAACGTTGACCATAAAGAAAAGAAACAAATTTATTTTCATTTGTTTCTTTTCTTTGTTTTATTAATCTTTTTAGTGCAATATAAAACATAAGCAAATAGAAGAGTAATTTTAGAAAAAGGAAAGTAGTTGAAATTATTAAAAAAAGTAGTATAATAGAAAAAGAAAAAGGTAGAAACTTAAAAAATAATTATGATTTAAGGAGGAAAATAGCATGTCAAAAATATGTCTACATGCGCCAAGAAAAAGGAAAATGCGGGATTGGATAATAGTCAGTATTCTATATGCAGTTACGATAAGTCTTTTTATTGGTATTTGGTGTTTATTTAATAAAGACCAAATACCAATAGAAAATTATTTTATCAGTTATAGGGAAGCTACTACTTTGGTGGAAGTAAAATATGATTATTCACATTTCTTTGGTCCTAAGATTGTAGTAGGGTTCATGGATGATAATTCTTACGAACAATATAAAAATGGAACCTATGAAAAAGATACAATAAAAATTTACCATCCTTATATAAAAGGAAAAAGCAGTATTATTTCTACAGATTCAATTACAACAATGTATAAAGTAACACAAGAATATATCTATCATCATTATCCACCCAATCAATATGCTAAATAAAAGAAGTAAGTCTAAGAGTTCTTATCTTAGACTTACTCCTTTTTAATTAAAAAATATTAGTTGAATTTTTTAAAATTTTGGGAAAAATTTCCTAGAGCGCAAAAACTTTCTAAACTAAAAATAAGAAAAAACGACATAATATTTACTATAAAATCAAAAAAAGGAGGAAAATTTTTATGAAAAAATTCGTAAGTATTGTCGCTATTTTTCTTGTTTTATTTTTGCTAACATATGCTGTAAATAGTTATGCGGTAAGTATGACAGAAGAATTAAAAACAGTACAAATTACAACAGATAAAAAAACAGTTCATCCAAACGAAACCGTTACATTAAATATCGCATTTGGAACCAATTTAGGTGCTTATACAGCCAATGTTGTTTATGATGCTAATTTATTAGACTATGTTTCAGTAGAAGGTGGTGAAGCAAATGATACAGGGGAAAAAGTAATTGTCACTTATGCTTATAAACAAGTAGCAGGACAAAGTCCACGAAATAGTATGTCTATTACCTTTAAAGCAAAAGGAGAAGATGTGATAAACGCAACAAATCCAACTAGTTTAAGAGTAAGTTTAGAAGGTTTAGCAAATCCAGATGCTAGTATTGAGTACTATTTAACAACAAGTGAAACAATTAAAAATATTAGTGTAGAACCTGTTTATGAAGATTACCAAATTGCTCTTAACTATACAGGAGATATTCTTCCAGAAGAAGAAAAAGATATGGAAATTGTTATTTCGTCTAGTATGGGTAGAAATTATGAAAAAACTAGACTACTTGCTTCTGTAGTGGCTCCAGATGGACAAGACATGCAACTTTTAGCAAACAAAGACGAAGACGAACAATATGACATTATTGAAAGTGGATGGGGAAATGAACAAGGTGACCCACTTGGTGGAAAAAATGTAGCAAAGAAAATACAAGCAAGAGGTATTTTTAGTGGAGAAGGAACGTATGCTCTTACATTAAAAGTAATTAATAGAGAAGATGAAGATGCGGTTATTGCAAGCAAAACTTTTGAAATCAAAGTTGGCACAACAACTACTCCTACACCAGAGCCAGAAACAAACACCACTGTGCCACCTACTACGAATAACAGCCAAACTCCACAAACTCTACCAAAAACAGGAAATATGATTTATGTTAGCATTATTCCTATCATTGTTATCTTAGCTATTTCTTATCTTTTATTAAGAAAAAAGAAGTAAAGAGAAAGATTTCTTTTAGAGTTTTCTAAAAGAAATCATACATATAAGGAGTTTGTAAAATGAAAAGGAGAGTAAAAAGAGAAAAACAAAAAGAAAAGATGAAATCGAATATGAGAAAAATCATTTTATTTGTGTTATTTAGCATTCTTCTTTTTTGCACTTTAGGATTTTACAAAGAACAAAAAGTAAAATTTTTAGAAGAAAACGAGATTGTAGTAGAAAGAACAGAAGCAGTAGAAGAAATTGAAAAAGAAACAATTCCTATTGTAAAAGAAACCATCGAAGAAAGTTATTTAGGATTTGAAACGGTTGCCAAATTAGAAGTACCGAAAATCGACCTTAATACCTATATTTTAAAAGATTATACGCAAGAAGGAATGAAAGTTTGTGCCTCTAAATTTTGGGGACCAGAGCCAAATGAAGTAGGAAATTTTTGTATTGCAGGGCATAATTACCCGCAAGAAAATATGTTTAATCATTTAATTGATTTACAAATAGGAGATGAATTATATTTAACCGATAATAAAAATGGAAAATATGCTTATACTATTGATAAGATTTATAAAGTAAAACCAGAAAACACAGCACCTATTCACCAAGAAACACTAGAAAAAAGAATGGTGACTTTAATTACTTGTGTCAATTATTCGAAAAATCGTTTAATTGTACAAGCAGTGGAAAAATAAGAAAGGATTTTCATCATGAATTTAAAAAAAATAGGAATTGGCTTATTTAGTATTTTTCTTTTTTTATGTTTTTTTAATAATGTTAAGGCAAGCGAAATAAAAGAAGGCTTAGAAAATTTTCCCAATACTTATCAACCTTATATACAAGAACTGCAAAAAAATCATCCTAATTGGAGATTTCTTGCTTTAAATACTAATTTAGATTGGGCTTATGTCATTCAAAAAGAAAATGAATTTGGAAAAAATTTAGTACCAAAATCATATTCCGATAGATGGAAAAATACAACTCCGCGGACAATACAATGTAGAAGTGGATGCAGGATGGGTTGATTGTTCTAAAATGGCCTTAGAATATTGTATGGATCCTAGAAATTTTTTAAATGAGGTTCGTATTTTTCAATACGAAGCCTTATCGTATGATGCCAAAACTAATAATATAGATGGCATAGAAAAAATCTTATATGGAACCGAATTTTATAATACCATTGTACAGTATGTGACAAGTAGTGGAAGTAATGTGGTAATGAATCGTAAATATTCGGATTTAATTTTATCAGCAGGAAGAACTTCACGGAGTCAGCACTTACCATTTAGCTTCTCGTATTAAACAAGAAGTAGGTCCTTTTTTATCACATAGTTCGATTAGTGGCACTGTTTCTGGCTATGAAGGACTCTATAATTTTTATAATATTGGTGCTACTAGCTCAAATGAGCCTATGGGAGCCATTAAAAATGGACTTCAGTATGCCAAAGACGGAAAAGGGGCAAGTGAGGAAACCAAAACAAAATACTTCATTCCTTGGAACACCAAAGAAAGAGCGATTACTGGTGGTGCTATTTTTATTGGGTCAAGCTATATTAATGTAGGACAAAATACCTTATATTTGCAAAAATTTCATGTTACTTCCAATACCTCCCAAGAACTATTTTGGCATCAATATATGACCAATGTGTTAGCACCTTATAGTGAATCTAGCTCGATTTATAGCGGTTATTCTTCCACAGGTATTTTAAGTAATAGTATGACTTTTATTATTCCTGTTTATCAAAATATGCCAGAAAATTTATGCCAAAGTCCTAATATTTTAGAAAGTGATTTTGTTGAGGATAACACCAAGGTATATGCGGATGTAGAAAACACGTTAAATATTCGAACGGGACCTTCTACTTCTTATGAATCGCTAATAAAAATAGACAGAAATGTCGTTATGACTAGAATTGCCAAAGGAAGACAATCTGGCGAATTATGGGACAAAGTATTACTTCCTAATGGAATGGTAGGATATGCTTTTTCGAATTATTTAAAAGAAGTGCCTAATGTTCAAATAGAAGAAATCAAGTTATCGCTAGACAATATCAAAATGGAAAAAGGAAGTTCTCAAAAATTAAAAGTAGAAATCATGCCACAAGAGGCAAAGGATAGAAAAATAGAATTTACTTCTAGTCATGCTAATGTAGCAAGTATCAATGAAGAAGGAAATATTCTAGCATTAAAATCAGGAAAAACGACGATTACGGCTAAATCCATAGAAAATAATGTAACAGCACAAATAGAAATAGAAGTGTATACTCCTTTAACGGATATGCAAATTCTAACAGATAAATTAGTTATGCAAGAAGGTGATTCCTTTGTGATAACTTTAAATTTTACTCCCGAAGATGCAGATAATAAAACTGTAAAATATTCTTCTCAAAGTGATGAAATTGCAACAGTCGATAACACAGGAGTCATTCAAGCACTAGCAAAAGGAAAGACAAAAATAGTAGTAGAAACAGAAGAAAATAGCATAAAAAGAGAAATAGAAGTAGAAGTCATAGAAAAATTAAAAGAAGGAGAAATTGTTTTTGATGAAAATTTAAGAGTAGTACAAAATGAAATAAGTGGGTGGAACTTAGAAAACTTAAGTGTAACGCAAATCAAAGAAAAAATACAAACTCTGTATACTATCAAAATATATCATAGTTCAGGAAGAGAACTAACAGAAAATGAACAAGTAGGAACTGGTAGCAAAATTCAATTTCTAGATGAAAACAATAGCATTAAAATGGAATATTATATCCTAATTTATGGTGATGTAAATGGAGATGGAAAAATTAATAGTATTGACTTATTAAAGGTGCAAAGGCATATACTAGAATTAGAAACATTGCAAGGATTTTTCTTAAAAGCCGGAAATTTGAATCGAAATGGAAAAAATCCATCTTCTATAGATTTACTAAAAATTCAAAGGCATATCTTAGAATTACAAGCAATTGAACAATAGAAAGGAGTAGTAACTTTTAGTGAAACAAAAAATAAGTGTCATATTCATTATATTATTTCTTTTATTTTCAACGGTTGCTTTTGCACAAGAGCAAATGAAATTAGTAACCAATCAGCAAAATTTGCAAAAAGATGAAGAAATAAGTATCAAAATTCAAATTACCGATGTACCAATTGCATCTTGTAGTTTAGAAATTTATTTTGATACTAGTCTATTAGAGTATGTAAGAGGACCGGAAAATGCAAATTTTGTTAACAACAGAATTCTTGCAGTATGGGTTAGTGATAATGGACAAAATGTAACCAATTTAGAAATAGGAGAATTTCTGCTAAAAGCAAAAGAAGAGGGAATAGCAAATATAGTAGTAAGTGGAGAGTTTTATAATGAAAATGGAGAAAGTATTCCTATTTCTAACAATCAAATTAGTTTTCAAATAGGAAAGCAAGAAGAAGCTATTAGCTTAAATGAAGAATTGCCAATACAAGAAGAAAATAACGAAACGAATCCAAGTAGTGCAAATTTAAAAGTTTTAAGATTAAATCAAGAAGGAATTAGTCCACAATTTCAAAAAGAAGTAAAACAATATTATATGGTTGTTAATGATTTTGTAGAAAGTTTAGAGATAACAGCACTTCCAGAAAATCAAAAAGCTAGCGTAATTATTACAGGAAATAAAAATTTACAATTAGGAAAAAATACCATTACCATTCATGTTGTATCAGAAGATGGTAGCAAGGAAGAAGATTATCAAATTTTTGTAACAAAAACGCAAAATATAGAAGCGGCAAATGCCAATTTAGAAACTCTTGCTATTCAAGAAGCCATGCTATATCCTGCCTTTACTAACAATACTTTAAATTATAAAGCAGAGATTCCTTTTACTAGTGAAACAATCAATCTTCTTGCCATTGCACAAAATCCAAATGCAAAAGTTGAAATTCGAGGAAATAATGCTATGCAGGTTGGAGATAATATTGTGCAAGTGGTGGTAACGGCAACAGATGGAATAACAAATAAACTATATGAAATTGTAGTGCATAGAAGAAACGAGGAAGAACAAGCACAATATGAAGAAGAAACAAAGGTAGAAGCGGAAAAATTATCGACGATTTTAGAAGAGCAAGAAGCAAATAACAAAAAAGAAGAAATACAAGAAGAGCAAAAGAAAAATGTAAAATGGTGGATTTTAGGTGTTATTGTGGCTATTGCTCTTATTGGTGGCATTCTTTATATTGTGAAAAAACGAAAAAATATTGACTAATTATGTAAAATATGATATATTTTAGCAAGTAACAAAGTAAAAGTAGCAAATTGTTAAAATTTCAAAAAACAAGAGGAGGAAAGCAATATGAGTGAAATCGGTGAAAAGGCTGAAAAAATTTGGAGGGAAAAAACTGAAATAATAAGACGGAAAAAGGAGTTAGTAGCTGCACAGACAGAAAACTATGCTAACCGCATTTTAGATGTTTTTGAAGCATCAAATGAACCGGACTATGTTATAGGAGTTATCGTTTCTTATAACTCATATAATAAATGTCTAGGGTGCGATGTACAATTTTTTAACAACAATATTGGTAAACCAGACAATCAAATTCGTTCAATCGTTGAAAATAAAAAAATAATGGAAGCTATGAGGAGAGTGGAAGTATGCGAGGCTGCAGATTGTAGGATTATTACCAAAATTTATAATGTATTAGTAGCAGATCCACAAGTAACGAAGTATTTTGAAGTTACATCACATGAAGACAGCGAAATAGTAATAAAAATGCGTCCAGAAGAAGATGTAAAACTCAAGGAAACAATTTGCGAAAACGAGGAGTCGGAAGAATAAGACACCTCACACAAAAGTTAAAATGAACCCTTCTAATGAAACAAATTTGTTTTGTTAGGAGGGTTTGTTTTTCTATCATTTGTCAAAATAAGTCGATGAAAACTTCTTGCTTTTTTCATTTTTGTGTGATTTAATAAAACTATGAAAAATCATATTAAGTTCAAAAAAATTATTATCAAACAAATTAATTCTTAGTAAAATCAAAAAAAGAAAACAAAAAATGAAAGAAAGACTAACTATTAATTGTCAATAGTTTTTCTTAAAAAATTTATTTAATAACTTGTTAGATAAAAATTTGCA
>CANQTK010000024.1 GCA_947626735.1 uncultured Clostridia bacterium | reverse complement strand
ACATTGTATCATAAGTTTAATTATGTGTCTTTTTATTTTTATAAAAACGGTAATTTAATTTTACCATTTATATTTTCCTCTATTTCTTATAGTTTGATTCCATGTTCTTTTATTTAGTTTCATTAGCGTTATAATTGAATTTTTATTATGTTCTTTATCTTGCCCTAATGCCAATTTTATAATTATTCTACCATTTTTATTTATATCTTCAATTTCTTTTAAATACATCATTGTATCTTTATGTCTATTATCTTCGATTATATAATCAGGATTTTCAATTATACTTTTGATATATGGTCGTAATTGTTTATATTCTTCTTCATGAAATAATAGTATATGTTCATATAATCTTTCATCTGTTAAAATTACTTCTTCTGTTATTACCTTATTTTCATATTCTCCTAACTTCTTTTTATCTAAATTTGTTATATATTGCAATTGGATACCTCTTTTAATTTATTATTTAAGATAAATAATTGTAATTTAGCAGAACTATTGTTTGTATTATATAAAAATTCAATATTTTTGTCAATAGATTTCATTTTAAAAATTACAAAATTACAAAATTTCAATAATTTTTACTAATAAATTAAATATTTTTATCATGCATCTATATATCATGTATCAAAAAAACTTGTAATGAAATTGTTTTCATTATTTATTTACATTTTTAGCAGCCTTCACTAAAGCTACAAATAGTGGTGCTGGTCTATCTGGTCTTGATTTAAACTCTGGATGGAATTGTCCTGCAATAAAGAATGGATGGTCTTTTAATTCTACCATTTCTACTAACATGCCATCTGGTGATGTTCCAGATGCTATTAGTCCAGCTTCTTCCATTTGCTCACGATATGTGTTATTGTACTCAAAACGATGACGATGTCTTTCATTAATTTCTGTGGTTTGATAAATTTTTTCTGCAAGGCTTCCTTTTTTGATCGTGCAAGGGTAACTTCCAAGTCGCATTGTTCCGCCTTTTTTCGTAATTACTTTTTGGTCTTTCATAATGTGAATAACAGGATTTTGGCATTCTGGGTCAAATTCTTCGGAATTGGCATCTTCTAAGTGCAATACATTTCTTGCAAATTCGACGACTGCCATTTGCATTCCTAAACAAATACCTAAAAATGGAATGTTATTTTCTCTTGCATAGCAAATGGTTTCTATTTTTCCTTGTACGCCTCTATTGCCAAAGCCACCAGGAACAATAATGCCATCTAATCCTGCTAATTTTTCTTTGGCATTTTCTTTGGTAATTTCTTCTGAATCAATATATTTGATTTTTACTTTTACTCCATTTTCAAAACCTGCATGTCTTAAACTTTCTGCAACCGATAAATAAGAATCTTCTAATCTTACATATTTTCCTACAATTGCAATCGTTACTTCTTTGTCTGTTACCTTGTTGATTTTTTCCATTAGTTTTTCCCAGTTTTGGTTATTTGCTTCTTCTTTTTCTAACCTTAAGTGTTTACATGCTTGAAGTGCTAGTCCTTCTTTTTCTAACATCAAAGGTACTTCATATAAACAAGAAGCTGTGCGATTGGCAATAATGTTTTCTTTTCGTACGTTACAAAATAATGCCATTTTTTCTCTTAAGTTTTCCGGAATTTCAGTTTCCGAACGGCATACTAAAATATCTGGCTTAATTCCAAAAGATTGTAGTTCCTTTACAGAGTGTTGTGTTGGTTTTGATTTTAATTCATTCGAACCATGGATATAAGGAAGAAGTGTTACGTGAATATATAGTACATCTTCTGGTGCATTTTCAATTCCTACTTGGCGAATAGCTTCTATTAAAGATAACCCTTCAATATCTCCTACGGTTCCTCCTAGTTCTGAAATAACAATGTCAACATCGGTATCTTCAAAAGCATAAATTTTTTCTTTAATGGCATTGGTAATGTGCGGAATGACTTGTACTGTCTTGCCTAAGTAGTCTCCCCTTCTTTCTCGATCTAATACTTCTTGATAGATTTTTCCCATAGTAATGCTAGAATTTTTACTTAAATTTTCATCCGTAAATCTTTCGTAATGCCCTAAATCTAAGTCTGTTTCTGCCCCATCGTCTGTGACAAAAACCTCTCCATGTTCATAAGGGCTCATGGTTCCTGGGTCTACATTGATATAAGGGTCAAATTTTTGATTGACTACTTTATACCCCCTATTTTTTAAAAGTCTTCCTAAAGAGGCTGCTGTAATTCCTTTTCCTAGTCCCGACACAACTCCTCCTGTAACAAAAATGTACTTTGTTTTCATGTTTTTTCCTCCATTTATTTTCTTTTATAAAAGAATGAACTGTTTGATTCACCCTCTTTTACTTACCTTTCCATACCATTGTAAATTGTATCCTTTTCTCATAAAACAAAAAAAGATTAAAAAGGAAACCAAAAAATGCGGTTTTTTTTTAATCTATTTCTTATCTTTGTTATCTTGTTATCATCTTATCATTAATATTTTTAAAATGCAACATTTTTCTTTCTTTTTTTACAAAAAATAGATGGATAGAAAGATATCTATAATTTTTTTACAAATGGATAGTATTTTTTTGAATTCTTTGATATACTAAGAAAAAAACAAAGGAGGATTGATTTATGACCCCACATAATGAAGCAAAAAAAGAAGAGATTGCAAAAATTGTTATTATGCCCGGAGACCCACTTCGCGCTAAATATATTGCAGAAAATTTTTTAGAAAATGCAAAGCTTGTTAATTCTATTCGTAATATGTATGCTTATACAGGGAATTATAAAGGAAAAAGAATAACTGTTATGGCCTCTGGCATGGGTATGCCAAGTATGTCTATTTATGCTTATGAATTATATAAATTTTATGATGTAGATACCATTATTCGCATTGGCTCTTGTGGTGGCTATGACGAAAATTTAAAACTATTTGATATTATTCTTTCTGAAAAATGCTTTACAGAAAGCAATTTTGCTTTAACTTTTCATAACGAAACTTGCCATATCGTAGAATCCGATAGCCAAGTAAATGAAACCATCGAGCAAACAGCAAAAGAAAAAGGCATTCCTTTGGTAAAAGGAAATACCATTTGTGCTGAATTTTTCGATGACTATTTAGATGATTTAGATCAGTTTTTATCGAGAGTGCCAAAGGATTTTCATCCTATTGGTGCTGAAATGGAAGCCTTTTCTTTATTTTATATTGCTAAAGTATTAAAGAAAAAAGCCTCTTGTCTAATGAGTGTTGTAAACTCAAAATATATTACGAAAGTAGCTAGTGCAGAAGAAAGAGAAACTGGCTTAAAAGATATGATTACACTTGCTTTGGAAAGTAGTTTAAAGTTAGATTAAAAAAAGTGAGATTTTTGGGACGGGCTTAAAAATCTCATTTTAACTAAATTAATCTGAAACCAAAAGAAAAGTGAGATTTTTAAGCCCGTCCCAAAAATCTCACTTTTTTTTATTTTGTAATAGATAATACTTTGTATTTGATAATACCTGCTGGTGCATTTACTTCTACAATTTGCCCCTTCTTTGCTCCCATTAGAGCTGCTCCTATTGGAGATTCGTTTGAAATTTTATTTTGTGATAAATCTACTTCTGTTGAACCAACAATGGTATAAGTTTCTTCTTCTTCAAATTCCATATCATATACTTTTACCACATTACCAACTTGTACTGTTTTCGTATCTATTTCAGCTTCATCTATAATTTTCGCATAACGAATTTTATTTTCTAGGTCTGCAATTTTAGCTTCATTTTCTGCCTGTGCTGTTTTTGCTTCGTCGTATTCCGAATTTTCGGAAAGGTCACCAAAGCCTAACGCTACTTTAATACGTTCTGCTACTTCTGCTCTTTTTTCTGTTCTTAAATAATCTAATTCCTTTTCTAATTTATCATAACCTTCTTGTG
Organism: uncultured Clostridia bacterium; assembly: GCA_947626735.1. Taxonomy (GTDB): domain Bacteria; phylum Bacillota; class Clostridia; order TANB77; family CAG-508; genus UMGS1663. The sequence goes on along the minus strand of CANQTK010000024.1, from coordinate 18,610 downwards.
TTAATAACACTGCTTTATTTTCTTCCATTGTCCTTCCTCCTTATTATTTAAGTACTTTTTTCCAATTGCCTTTTATCTTAATCCAGTTTTTTTAATTTGTCAATATTTTTTGCCAATTTCGTAGTTCTTTTTCATCAATTTTTCCATGATTTCCATATAAATCTATAATTTTTATTTTATTTTCGTCTATTTTTCCCTCTTGCCTACTTTCATATACTTCTAATTGTGTAAATTCTTCTTGCAATTCATTTTCTTTTATCCATTGTTCTAGTTTTTCTTCTAAAACAATTTGTATCGTTTGAATAATGATTCCATTCCATCCTTTTAGGTTGGTCATTTTTTCTTGTGTTGCATTGATTATAATACTATGGCGAAAGATAGAATACTCCATTAGTTGTTTTTCTGAAAAGTCTAAATTAATGATGATTTTTGCTTTTTTTAAACTTTTCTTTTTATTGTTTGCCACACTTAAAATAATACCTTGCTCTTGCATCATTTCTTCCAGCACTTTATATTTTTCAATTTCTTGTGTAATAATATTCATCGTTTTCACTTTTGGTGCTAATTTTTTAATGATTCGCACATTTTGTTCCCTATAACTGTTTGTTAAAAGATATACGTCTTGCAAAGCAAGTGGCTCTTCTTGTAAAATTTTCTCTATGATAGATTCTAAACATAGTAAATAAATGCTTCTTCCTATTATGATTTTATATCCTTGGAAATAAGAGGCATATGGTTTTATTGTATTTGCTAAAACGAGTTGTACTTTTTGTGTTTGTGTTTTTTCTTTTTCTAACTTTTTTCTTATTTTTTGATATGTTACTTTTTGTTCTATATTAGGAATAAAATATATTTTTTTATTTTCTTCTATCTTTTTGAGAAGAATCCAATTGGTCTTTTTTATCATAAACCAAATTATTTTTTGTATGCATTTTGGCATAGAGCTTTGCCTAAATATTTCTTCCTTTTGAGCTTCTTTTAAATAAATTGTAACCATAAATAAACACCTACCTATAACTGTTTTACATTATATGTAGGTGTTTGTCTTCTATTCCTATTTATTGTAATTCTTGTTGAATGGTTTGCCATAAACTATTTGTTTCAAAATCTTTCTGCCAATATGCTGCTCCTGCTAAATGATATTGTTTCATTAAAGCAAATTTTTCTTTGATGGAAGCTTCATCTTCTATCCACATTTTATAAGTTTTGTTATTTTGTTGGTATTCGATGTAATATTGTTTTGTATTTTCGTTCCATACTTTTTCTACTCCTGCTGGAATATTAGCCTCTATATTTTTCATCCAAATGACTTTACTATCTAATTTATTTCCATTCTCTTCCCATAATCTAGTATAGAATGGCATACCTAAAATAATTTTGCTTTCTTCTACTTCTTCTCTTTCTATGAACTTCTTCAAGTTCGTTTCTATCCAATCTGCTCCTGCTGTTGTTCCTGCTTGCGTAGAAGAGGTTCCATATTGGTCATAGGCCATAAAAATGAGATAATCAGCCACTTTTCCTAGTTTATTTCGATTGTAACATTCGGACCAATCTTCACTACCATCTGGTGCCGTTACATCCACAGAAAGTACTTTACCATATTCTCTTAATCTTGGAGCAAGCTCGATAATAAATTGAGAAAACATATTTTTATTGGAAACTTTGATATACTCAAAATCGATATTAATTCCATCTAGTTGATACTTTAATACAAGATCAATAATATTATTAATTAATTTTTCTCTTAATTGATAATCATTTAGTATTTCTGTAGTGGTATCTTGAATGTCGGGAGAACAACTATTAGAAACGATTGCCCATACTTGATAACCATTGTTATGAGCCCATTTAATATACTCTTCTCCTTTTTGTCCAATTTTGACATTTAATTCGCCTTTGCCTAAATTAACTAATTCGGCAAACGAAGGAGAAACTACATTGATTCCGTTAATTTTAGTACCTGTACGATCTGGCACTACACTTGTGTAATAGTCCCAAACCAAACTTACTTTTCCTTCTATTGATTTTACTGGTTCCATATTTTCACGAACTTTATATAAATTTGTAATATCTTTCGTATAACCTATTTTTCCTAAAGTAGTTCTCACTTTATTCCATCCATTTTTTGCTTCTTCAATTACAATAATGCTATCTCCTTTTTTTACTTTGTCTACTGTTTTTGAAAAAATGGTTGGTTTATATTTTATTGCAATATCTTTGGAAGCATTTGCTTTTGTTTGTTCCTTATCGATAGAATCAATGGTTAGAATATTACTTTCCTTTTTATAATTTACTTCTACATTATAAACATCTTTTAGTTCTGAAAATGGCACATAAAATTCGCCTTCCTTTTTCGTTGCTGCACCATAAATTTTTACTTTGCTACTGTTCACATACATTTCTTTCTTTTCGATTGGTAACACCGCAAGTTTTGTAGAAGAAGTAGTAATTATTTGGTCATATTGATTGTCGTAAAAAATATCTTCATCAAAGAAATTTCCAATGTCTTTTGTGGAAAGATAAACAATTTCATTTTCATCTACGTAAGCGTCAAGTTTCATGCTATCTGTCACATCATTATTATTAATAATTACTTCTATTTTTCCTGTTGTTTTTTTTCTTATATAATTTGGTGCTAAATTAAGAATAATTCCAATGACTATTATAAAAATAGCTACAATGACTAATTTCATGCCCCATTTTGATTTTTCTTTTCTTTCTCTTTTGGCTCTCATATTGACTCCTTTTTTTATTTCAATTTGCTATTTCTATCTTATCTTATCTTTTTCGACTTTTCAAGTTTTTTTCTTTTTATTTAAGAAAAATTTTTTTCTATCTCTCTTTGTATGAATAAAATACTATTTTCAAATTGTTTATTCATTTCTTCTTTTGTATAAATTTGATAACATTGTTTTTGTTTGTCTTGCTTATTTTTTATTTCTTCTTTTATTAAATATTGTTTTACTTTTTTTAAATCTTCTTTTGTTATATTCACTGTTTTGATGATAGATATTTCTTCTAATTGTTCTTCTTGTATCATAGGATTTTGAATTTTATTTTCTTGATATAGCCACTCAGAATATGCATTAAAATCACTTACTTTCATTTTTCGTGCTGTTTCTCTATCACAAATAAATTCTTCACCAGTATTCTTTCTAATTCCAATTCTTTCTTTCTCTTTATTTAAAATTCCATATTGTAAATACGTTAATTTATTCCAATAACAATCTGTTAATAAATGTGTATAATACCCTAAAATAATAGGATGTTTTAAATCGTTTTGATGATCTTTCATAAAAGATTGCAAATTAGGCAACCATTCTTTTTGTCCATTTAAATCTTGTAATTCAAAATAGTGTGTCTCCTGATAGGTTTTTAAATAAGAAATGTCTGGAATCACATATCCATTGTTAATATCTGGCAAAATATTTCCTAATAAGAAATCATTTGTTTCAACTTGCAATTTTTCTTGTAATTTCTTAGCCGTTGCTAAATGAATTCCCCATGATGGCATTTTATCACTCCCTTTATTTGCTATTCTAATTGTTTTTTTTATAAAAATCAATCTTTTTAAGAATTTGTATAAATTTCAATTTTTAGGAAAATATATAAATAGAAAAAAGATAAGGAAAGGATGGATATTTCATGGAAAAACATATTCATGTAACAGGAAGTTCAACAGTTTCTTGGAAAGATGCTATTTTACAAACCGTCGCAGAAGCTTCTAAAACTCTTGATTACTTAACAGAAGTTAAAATTTTAGATCAAAGAGCGAAAATTAATGGTAAAAAAATTGAAGAATATTTCGTAGACTTAGATTTAGCTTTTACGATTGATAGAGATAGAGATGAATAGAAAGGAAAGTGATAAATCAATGGATCCAATAGAAACACAACAACAATATAGTGACTATGTGGATAAAAAGTCACCAAATTCTCCTATTTTAAAAAATTGCTTTAATGCCTTTTGGGTAGGAGGACTTATTTGTTCGATTGGACAAATTATTTTTGATTTTTGCAAATATAAGCAAATGGATGTAACTGCTTCTAATACAGTAGTATCTATTGTTTTAATTGGTATTGCAGCCTTTTTAACAGGACTGAATATCTTTAATAAAATAGGAAAATTTGCAGGAGCAGGTTCTTTAATTCCTATTACAGGATTTGCAAACTCTATTGTTTCCCCTGCTATTGAGTATAAATCAGAAGGTTATGTGATGGGAGTAGGTGGAAAAATGTTTACAGTGGCAGGTCCTGTTTTAGTATTTGGTATCTCTGCTTCCGTTATTATTGGTATTATTGCTACTTTATTTGCGTAATGTCTCTTTGGGGACGTTTTCTAAAGAGACATTTGATGCATTAGGGACGTTTTCTTTTGCATCAATTTTAAGAAAGGATGATAATTTTGAATCGATTAGGAAAACAAACTATTCATTTAGATAATCCACCCACGATTGTGGAAACTGCTTCTATTGTTGGCCCTAAGGAAGCACAAGGTCCTATGGCTGGCTATTTTGACCAATGCTTAGAAGATGAATTTTGGGGTGAAAAGACATGGGAAAAAGCAGAAAGTAAAATTATAAAAGAAACGGTTAACTTAGCTATTACAAAATCAGGCATACCTGCAACTAATATAGATTTTTGTTTTGCCGGTGACCTTCTTAACCAATGTATTTCTTCCAGTTTTGGTTTAAGAGAACTTAATATTCCGTTTTTTGGTATTTTTGGTGCTTGTTCTACTTTTGTTGAAGGCATGTGTTTGGCAAGTATTTGTCTTGAAGCAGGTGCAGCAAATAATGTGCTTTGTGCTACTTCTAGCCATTTCTGTAGTGCAGAAAAACAATTTCGCTTTCCCTTAGAGCTTGGAAACCAAAGACCTCCTACAGCCCAATGGACGGTTACTGGTTCTGGTGCCGCTGTGCTATCTTCTTCTGGAAATGGTCCTTTTATTACACACATTACTCCTGGCAAAATTGTGGATATGGGAATTAAAGACGCCAACAACATGGGTGCTGCCATGGCTCCTGCTGCTTTTGATACGTTAATAACCCATTTTGAAGATACCGGAAGAAAGCCAAGCTATTACGACGCTATTGTGACAGGAGACTTAGGTCATATAGGAAAAGATATTTTAGAAGATTTATGTAAGACGAAAGGTTATAATATTAATGCCAACTATGATGACTGTGGTGTTTTAATTTTTGATAAATCAAAACAAGACACGCATAGTGGTGGTAGTGGCTGCGCTTGCATTGGAACTGTATTTTCTGGCTATTTCTTTAAGCAACTTCGTGAAAAGAAAATTAATAAGATTTTGCTTATGGCAACAGGTGCTTTAACCAATGCTACTACTTCACAACAAGGAGAATCCATTCCTGGTATTGCGCATGCTATTGCCATTGAAAATGAAAAATGCTAATGTCTCTTTGGGGACGTTTTCCTTTGGTACAATTACAAAAAAAAGGACAAATGTACCAAAAAGAAACGTCCCCGATGGTACATGGAAAGGAGATTATAAAATGGAATTTATACAGAGTATTGACTGGATGCAATTATTACGCTGTTTTGTTGTTGGTGGTCTTATTTGTATTGTTGGTCAAGTTTTAATTGATAAAACAAAATTAACCCCTGCTAGAATTTTAGTTGTATTTGTTACCTTAGGTGCTGTTTTAGGAGGGCTTGGTATTTATAAATACGTTATTGATTTTGCTGGTTGTGGTGCTACAGTTCCACTTACTGGCTTTGGGGCTAACCTTGCCAAAGGTGCAATCGAAGCTGTTAAGGAAAATGGCTTACTTGGCGCCTTTATTGGAGGTGTAAAAGCCTCTGCTGGTGGAATTGCTGCAGCTGTATTCTTTGGATACTTAGCTTCTTTAATTTCGAAGCCAAAAATGAAGAAACAATAATGATGAATGGGCATGAAAAAAGCTTGCAAGTTTGAATTTTACTTCAATTTTGCAAGCTCTTTATTGAATTTTTATCTTTTATTCTTTATTTTATCATACACATCATACCAGCTAAATACTCTTGTAATGTTTTTTCCTTCTACGTTTTTATTATATTGGTTATCAAAGCAAAATACTGGTAATTTTTCTGCTACATTTTTAACTTGTTCTGGATTATCTTCTATTAAAAGTTCTACATAGTTTCCTACACAATATGGAAGTTTGCTGCCTTCTGTATAAATGATTTTATCATAACAAATATCATTATCTTTTAACCATGCATCTACTAATTCTCTCATTTTTCCATAATATTCATCTGTTAGTCCATATTCATTTCTTGCTGTTACAATATAAATTTCATGTCCTTCTTCCTTTAGTTTATGAATTACCTCTGATGCGAAGTCTCTTACTGGATATTTTGTAGCATAATACACAATATATTCATTCCAAAATTTTAATGTTTGTTCTTCTGTCCAATGAAATGCTTTTGATTCATCATAATAACCGGTTTCTATTTCAATTGGTAAATTATTTTCTATGCAGAATTTTGTTCCATAATCTACAATAAATCTTTCTATGTTTGTTAGTACCCCATCAATATCAATTCCTATTCTCATTTATTTCTTCCTCCTTTTTCATTTGTGTCCTATGCACAATATGTGAATTTTACTAATATTACTATTTTTATTGTTGTTATTGATAGTTTACCTTTAATTACAAAATTCGTCAAGATTCTACAACTTATTTTTTATATGATTTTTTTCTAAATATGCATCAAAGTATTTTAACATAAAAAAAAGCGAACCAGATTTTCTAACAAATAGAAATTTTAAGAAAATCTAAGTCTCGCCATATTTATATTTTTACTCTATGCTTTTTTTGCGATTTCTGCAATTTCAGTAAATGCTTTTGGATCGCTAACAGCTAATTCTGCAAGCATTTTTCTATTTACTACAATATTGGCTTTTTTCATGCCAGCGATTAATTTGCTATAAGTTGTTCCATTCATTCTTGCTGCTGCATTAATTCTTGCAATCCATAATTTTCTAAAGTTCGATTTTTTATCTTTTCTTCCTACATAAGCATACATTCCTGATTTCATAACAGCTTGTTTTGCCATTCTGAATCTATAATGCTTTGCTCCATAGTAACCTTTTGCTCTTTTTAGTATTTTTTTATGTTTTTTACGAGTTATTCTTGCTGTTTTTACTCTTGCCATTTTTTTCACCTTCCTTTATTATTTGACAGGGGACATTTCTTTTTTTTAGGTCTTCCTTTAGGGACAAGAAATGTCCCCTCCCCTTATGAATTCATGTTGACCTCTGTTTTAATAATTTTTTAATTTTAGTTGCCATATGGTAACATTCTTTTAATTCCTGCTTCGCAAGTTTTGTCTGCGTAAGCATCTTGTACTTTTCCTCTTGATTTTGCTCTTGAGGTCTTATTTGCTAAAAGATGTCTTCTATTTGATTTTGTTCTTTTAACTTTACCGGTTGCTGTATAAGAATATCTTTTCTTTGCAGCTTTATTTGTTTTTAGCTTTGGCATAATATTTCCTCCTTTTTTATATGTCAGAGAACACACTTTACCATTTGGTCACCATCACTTAAGTTAAGAGATATCCCGTATCTTTGTGAATTATTGTTCAAATAGTAAAAGTTTTCTCCTATGTATTATATATATATAATAGCCATGGAAAATTATTTTTCTACTTTTTTGGCTAATATAATAAACATGTTTTTTCCTTCTAATATTGGCTTTTTTTCTGGCGTTGCTACCTCTGTTAATTCTTCGATGAATTTATTTAAGGCTGCTTCTCCAAGTTTCACATAGTTTAATTCTCTTCCACGGAAGCGAACCGTAATTTTTACTTTGTTTCCTTCTTCGATGAATTTTTTTGCATTTTTACATTTGAATGCAAAGTCATGTTCTTCAATATTAGGCGTAATTCTAATTTCTTTTAGTTCAAAGGTTTTTTGTTTCTTTTTTGCTTCTTTTTCTCTTTTGGCTTGTTCAAATTTATATTTTCCATAATTCATTAATTTGCAAACTGGAACTTCAGCATTTGGTGCTACTAATACTAAATCTAATTTTTTGTCGTAAGCCATGTCTAATGCTTCATGAATGGAAATTGGTCCTACTTTTTTTCCTTCATCGTCAATAATTTGAACTTCCTTTGCTCTAATTTGTTCGTTAATTGGTAAATCTTGTTTGATATAAAACACCTCCAATATTTTTTTCATAAAAAAAGAATTAACTTTATTAAGTTAATCCACTAGACTCACATAAATATACCTTAAGTTTGCCTTAAGAATACTATATTTATTAACCTTTTTCCAATAAGATAAGGTGAGAAGTGGATAACTTCTTCTTTTTTAACATTATTATAATAATACATTCTTTCTAATTTGTCAACCATTTTTCCAAAATTTTTATAAATTTTCTACTATTTTCCTTGACTTTTCTTTTCATTTGTATTAGAATAATATAGCGTAGTTATGAAATGAACTTATTTTAATAGTTGAACTTCTCCCCGGTAGTTCAAGTGTTAAGTAAGTTTCATATAAATTATTATGAAATGAATGGAGGGTATTTATTACCATGAATAATACAACACATAGCGTAAAAAAAAGTGAAATCGAAAGAAAATGGTATCTTCTAGATGCTGCTAATAAACCTTTAGGTAGAGTAGCAACAGAAGCCGCTAAAATTTTAAGAGGAAAACATAAACCAACTTATACACCACATATGGATGTTGGAGACCATGTTATTATTATCAATTGTAAAGATGCTGTTTTAACAGGAAGAAAATTAGATCAAAAAGTATACAGAAGTCATTCAGGATATATTGGTGGAATGAATGAAACCTCTGCAAGAGTTATGATGGAAAACAGACCAGAACAAGCCATGATGCTTGCTGTAAAAGGAATGCTTCCACACAATAGCTTAGGAAGACAAATGGTAAAAAAATTAAGAGTATATGCTGGTAGCGAACATGAAAACATCGCTCAAAAACCAGAAGTTTGGGAGGTAAAATAATATGGCTAGAGCAAAATCTGTAAAAACTGCTTTTTATGGCACTGGAAGAAGAAAAAAATCAATCGCTAGAGTAAGATTATTAGAAGGAACTGGCGTTATTACAATCAATGGAAAAGACATTAACGAATATTTTGGAACAGAAGTATTAAAAACAATTGTAAGACAACCATTAACAGCAACTAATACAACAGCAAAATATGATGTTGTTGCCAAAGTTGTAGGTGGAGGATTTACAGGGCAAGCTGGAGCAATCCGTCATGGTATTGCAAGAGCGTTAAATGAAGCAAATAGCGAATTTAGACCAACTTTAAAAGCAAATGGATACTTAACAAGAGATCCACGTATGAAAGAAAGAAAGAAATATGGTCTTAAGAAAGCTAGAAAAGCTCCACAATTCTCAAAAAGATAAAAATACAAAATCTCGGGAATTTTATTTCCGAGATTTTTTTGTGTTTTATCTTAAAAATCCATTGATTATGGCTTCTTCTGCTTCTTTTTCATTTAAACCTAAGGTCATTAGTTTCATTAATTGATCTCCTGCAATTTTACCAATTGCTGCTTCGTGAATTAAATTGGCATCTACATTATTGGCAATAATTTCTGGAATAGCAATTACTTTTGCTTTATCTTTGATAATTGCATCACATTCTACATGTCCAAAGCACTGTGTATTTCCTGTTACTTTGGATTCAAATTGTTGCATCGAATTTTCCGTTGCCACTGACCTAGATGTTACTTTCGTGCTAGCATTTTTTCCGTTTAATTCGACTTCAAAAATGGTTCTAGCTTTTTGCAACCCATGTGTCATAATTTTTTCCGTTACAACAAAGTTGGTATCTTCTTCTAAAATACCTTTTGTGGTTCTTATGGTAGAATCGACTCCTTTTATTTGTGTTGATTCCATTTCTAAGGTTGCGCCTTTCTTCAAATGAACTTCTGTTACGGGATTTAAAATTCTTTTGCCTGTTCCTTTGCCTTCTCCATAATGTTTTTCAATATATTTCACTTTGGCTCCTTCTTCTAAAAAGAAACGGTGAATGCCATCATGCTGTGAGTCTTTGTGGTGGTCATTGTGGATGCCACAACCTGCTACAATGATAACATTGGCATTTTTTCCAATGTAGAAATCGTTATAAACCACATCATTTAGACCACTTTCTGTAATAATAACAGGAATGTGAACAAATTCAAATTTGGTGTTTTCTTTCACATAAATATCAATTCCAGAAACCTCTTTTTTGGTTACAATATTGATATTGTCTGTTACTTTTCTTTCAACTCCTTGCCCATTTTTACGAATGTTATAAGCACCCTCAAAGGTTTCTCCTTGCATGTCCGTAATTTCATGTAATAGTTCAATATCTGTCTTATCCATTTTCTTGGTCACCTCCTAGTTTGCTACACATAGATTGTCCAAATACTTGTCCTAATAGTTCTTCTTTGCTTCCTTTTGCTTGTATTTTTCCTTCCTTCATTAAAATAATTTCATCTGCAATGTTTAAAATACGCTCTTGGTGAGAAATAATAAGTGTTGTTCCTTTTACTATTTTTCTCATATCTTCAAATATTTTAATTAAACTTTGGAAACTCCATAAATCAATACCCGCTTCTGGTTCATCAAAAATAGTAAATTTAGAATTACGAACAGCAACCGTTGCAATTTCAATTCTTTTTAATTCTCCTCCAGATAAAGAGCCATTTACTTCTCTATCAACATATTCTCTAGCACATAAACCTACCTTTGATAGAATGTCGCAAGCTTCCTTTTTGTTCATTTCTTTTCCAGAAGACAATTTTAGTAAATCATAGACAGTAAGACCTTTGAATTTTACTGGTTGTTGAAACGCAAAACCAATGCCTAGTTTTGCCCTTTCATCAATAGATAAATTGGTAATATCTTTTCCTTCTAATAGGACCTTTCCTGAATCTGGCTTTTCAATTCCCATTATAATTTTAACCAAGGTAGATTTTCCTGACCCATTTGGCCCTGTAATTACTACAAATTTATCGGTATCTATATTTAAACTGACATGATCTAATATTTTTCTATTTTCTCTTGTAAAACAGATATCTTTTAGTTCTAACATACTTTTTCCTTTCTGAAATGTCTCTTTAGGAAACGTCCCCAAAGAGACATTTCCTATTTCTTATTTTAATGCCTACAAAGAAAAGTGTCAATAAAAAATCACTAGAAATCTAGTGATTTTTTATTTCTATTGCATTACTTGCATTGCATCGCTTGCTGTCATTCCTTCTAAGTTATAATACGTATCTGGTGTTGTTCCCACAATAACTGCTTCTGCAATTAGCACTTGATTTGTAATTGTTTGTTCTACTGTATTAATTGGTGTTAAAACTACTACTTCACATTCTACTTGTAAATAAATTCGATGAAGCGTTTGGTTAATTCCTGTAGAAGAAAATTCTGACCTTAAATCCGTATCTATATTTCCAATGGTAGACATTCGAACATTCAATTTTGGACCTCTTCCTGAAAGCAATCTACTACCTGTAAGACTTCCCATTCTTATCGTAAAGTTACTATTTTCTTGTTTGTTTAGTTCTTCTTGAATTTTTACCGCAACATCCGAAATGATGGCATTGACTGCTGCTACATTAGCATTGATCATACTAATATTGCCGAGAAGAATCTTTTGTAATAATGCATAAATCTTCGTATTGATATTTTGACATCACAACCGTTGCCTGTTCATTTGAAATTTTGGTGGCAATACTTTTGGCAATATTGATACATTGTTTGTCAATAATTGGAGAAATAGATTTGGCAATTAGGCTTGCGGTAATAATGGCAATAAGAATGATACATGTAATATGCCATCTTTTCCCTATTTCTCTATTTTCTGGCTTTTTTCTTGGATGATAAACAAATGTAAATTTTGGTAGTGTAATTCGCCTTCGTGAATATATTTTATCCATGTTTTTTCCTTTTTTCTTCATTTAAACACAGTCCCAAATTATCCCATTCTTCTCAATTGGGGACTGTCCAAAATTGTTTTATCTTCTCTATATGGCGCTTGGAATAAACAGTTGCTGTCCTATACTAATTTTATTTTCATCTTCTATTCCATTCATTTGAGCAATATTGGATACCGTACTTCTAAATTTTTTTGCAATTTTCCATAAAGTATCTCCTGGTTTTACAAAGTAAATAATTAAACTGCATCTCTCGCTTTGCCTTGTTTCATCCACATCAATTTCTTCAATGACTTGAATGTTTTGATTATTAGATAGACTAACCACAAATTCTAAATCTACTTTGATGTCAATATTTTCATCCGATAATACCGTAAAATCTTGCAAACTAATTTCAATTTTGGTTTCTACTTGGGAAGTTGGCATTGCTCCTTTGCAATCCATAGTATAATTAAATGGTATTACTACATTTTTGGTTCCTATTCTACTACTATTATCGGCATCAAATAAAAAGTTTAATTCCATTTGTCCTTCATACATAATTCTGTCTTTTAAAATAGTTTGATTTAGAATCGTCGGTTTTACTTCTACATCGTAAATTTTATGATTTCCTATTTCCGAAATGAATTGTTTTTCACGGATGGAACATATATCTTTTATCATTTCTTTTTGTGAAATAGCTTGAATTTGTTTTTGTTTATAGATTAAATTGATACTTGGACTATACAAATCTTGAAGAATGGTTAGTTCTTTACTTTGCGATACATAGCATGTAATTTCTAACTCTGCTTCTACATAAATAGAATGTTCTTCTACATTATTTGGTTTGATAATTAAATTTTTTAGTTCATAGTGTATATCACATAAATTCTCATCTGCTACATCTGGCATATCAATAAAGCCCATTACTGGAATGATTTGTGATGTAGTGCAAATACGATTATCTTCTGTTAAATACATAATTTTTACACAACTGTCGGATTTGACTAATACCTTATTGTAACTAATTTTTGTTTCTTGGTTTGTAATAGAAAAATCGACTTTCATGATTTCTGCTAAATTGTCTACATTATCAATTACAATCGTATCTTTTGCATACACTTTTGTGGTTCCAGAGCCTAACAAAGAATTTAATGTTAAACTACTATCTAATACTTGCACATCTTTGATATCGTCTATTTGCTTTACAAATTCTACTTCTTCATTGGATGTGATTTTAATATCAAAATCTAATAAAGCTTTTACACTTACTTTTCTTCCGTTTAGTACCCTACATTCTACTGATTTTAAAATGACTTTATCTTCTAATGTCATTCCTTCCTTTACAATGTCAAAATCAATGATTTTTGAAAAATCAAGCGTTACATTTAAACTTCTAATGCAAGATGTCTCATCGTCTGCTAAATACATAATATACACTTGAACTGCACCATCTATCTTTACTTTTCCTTCCATGATTTCTTTTTTATAGATGCAAACATTTCCATTGGTACGAATTGTATTTAAGATATCTGGTTTGATATCTGGAACGACAAAATCCTCCTCTACCATGGCTGTATCTGTTTTTTGTCCTATTACTTGGTTAATACATAGGGTCTCTTTACTGGTCGCTACTGCCATTGAAATCATACCTCCTTCATTTTTTATTATTAAATGTATATTGCTTGGGCACAAAAAAAATTCCTAAAATATAGGAATTTTTCATTTTCTTATTTTTTTACTTTTGTTTTTCTTTGCCTATGCTTTTACATTAACAGCTGGTGGAATTAGTGGAGAATAATTTTGTCCATCAAAAACATCCACTTCTACTGTTCTTGTTAGAACATCGGTGTAACTATAGGTAACATTTCTTTCGTTTTCTTCGTATTTTACAACAAAGATATTTGGATAAGCTTTTTGAATGGTTGCTTCTTTTTCAAAAGTTTTGCTTCTTCCTAAAGAACCTTTCACAATAATTTTTTGCCCTACCATATCTCCAATATCTGTTTTTAGATTTGCGATATCACTCTTACAAATCATGTACATCACCTACTTCTTTAAGATGACCTCATTCTATCATGAAAGGCACAAAATGTCAAAAAGAAAAGTTTTATGTCGCAACTTGTATTTAGCTTATATCAAGTGCTTTGAAGTTTTATTACATTTGTATTACAATATGATTACTGTTTTATTACAAAACGTCCCTAATGCATCATTTTTTTACCCATGGAGCCGATACCGGCTTACCCCCTCTTCTCCATCTCTTAGTTCGTCTTTGATGTCACGGATCGTTAGGTATTTGGTGTTTTCTGTTGTTGCAATTCTTTCTGCTACGATTAAAGGGTCAATGAAATCTATCATGATTCTACCGTGGCGAGGAGGCAAAGTTTGCACCTGCTGACATGATAGCTTCATAATAGCTTTGACATGCTCCTGCAAAAATAGCTAAGTCTTTTCCGTGTGAATTCCATTTTCTTGCTTCATTTACGGTATTGATAAAATGTCTAGAATTTCGATAATTGTAAATATCGTTAAAGCCTGTTCCTTTTTTTATCATTCCATCGTGCCCTGTTAAAACTAAAATGTCTGGTTCATATCTATCTAGCAGACTTCTTACTACTTGTGCCTGTTTATATTCTGGAACATTTTTTACAATGGCATCTAATCCTAAACTTCTATAATATTTCATAGATTTTTCACTATATCTTTTATCTCCATCTAAGTGCAAAATTCTACCTGTGCTTGCTACATTATTACTTCTTTCTTGTCTAAACCCAAATATTTTTTTTGCCTCGCAAATGCAATATTTAGGGTCTTTTACACATTCTTCTATACGATGTAACATTTGTGCTTCTAATTTTTGCATTCTTTCTTGCACAATTCTTTTATCCATGATTTCTAAATCTTCTTCTGGACTATCTGCCTCTATTCTTTCGGTAATTCCTTTTAATATCATAATTTGTTTATGATTGCTTGTCTTTATAATCTTTGTAATTTCAAATAATACATCTTTATTATAAGAAATTCTTCCTACTATATCGCCTTTCTTAAACTTACTCATTTTGCCACCTCGTCTATTTTTCTACTATATGATATGTCGTATTTTGTAGAATGGTGACAAAAAAGTTTTTTGAAAAAAAGTAGATTGTACCCTTGTAATATAAAATTTAATTATATATTTTTTTAACTCAAAAAAAGAAAGATTTGGACACGTCCTAAGTCTTTCCAAATCTTCTTTCTCTTTAAATTTTCTTTTTATCTAGCCCACTTTATTTTCTTTTTGATGGCTATATTTCATTTTTGTTGCCATACCTCCTCTTATGTGTCTTTCCGCTTTATTTTCATCTAAAATTAATCTTACTTCTGCTGCAAGTGCAGGATTTATCTTTACAATTCTCTCACTTAAATCTTTGTGTACTGTAGATTTGCTTACGCCAAATTTTTTTGCAGCGCCTCTTACCGTATCTTTTGAATCTATGATATAGTGTGCTAGCTCATTTGCACGCTCTTCGATTGAGTAACCTCTCATAAAGAAAACCTCCATCTTGAATACTTTTGTTTAAGTGTATTCATGTAGAGGTTGTATTAGAACGGAAAGATTTTTTTATTTTTGTATTTGTTTTTATATATGACTATTTTGGCTTAATAGCATATTTTTCATTTCAATTATATTATAGAATGGAATATTAATCCTACTTTTTGTTTTTCATCAATTTATAATCTTTAAATATATCAAAAAATTCATCTTTTATAAAATAAAATTTTCCATCTTCTACTATCATTTTTATTGCAATTCTCCTTTTATAAAAATAGGAGATCTAAATAATTTATAGACCCCCATTTTCCTATAATTAACATTTTTTCACCTACTCATTTATATTCCGCAAGTAAGGGTGCGATTAACATTCTTTCATTCACAAATTTATATCTCGCAAGTGACGTTGCGACTCACATTTTTAATTATAGTAGATATTAAATATCTACTACTATTATATTCAATATACTCTTTTTTATTAACAAAAGTCAAGACATTTTTTGTTCTCCTTAATACTTGCAGTATTGGGTTACTTATTGTTCATTTCTTGTTTCATTTAAACAATGTTGTTCAAAATCTAAACAACGTAAATCTAACTCAGATTGAACATTAGAAAAGTCAAATGATGGAGTTAAAGTAAAATTTCATATCAATTACTTCCTTTAATTTTTACTTTTGTATTAGATTTGCTTTTTTTCTTTGCAAAATATATCCTAATATATAAAAAAATTACCCTGAATAAAATATTAATAACATTGACTAAACACTAAAAAGATAGTATAATATAGTTACATTTTTGTGATATGTGTTAGGGGTAAGTCACATCAATGTATAGCCAGAAAAAATAAATATTATGGAGGTATATGCTCGTGACAAAACAGGAAATTTATGAGCAAGTTGTTCGGTTAACTACTGAACTTGCTCAAACTAAGATTGCTGAAAAAATCTTTCGTGCAGCAGCAGAAAGAGATGCGGTAAGAGCTGATATGATTATCGATGCTTTTCCCCAGTACTATCCTGAACTCTACCAAAGAATTGTAAGTTTTGGTGAGGAGTTTAACAAGCTTGTCGGAGACTCAGCAGAAGACAATGCAAGGTTTGATGAGATTATGCAACAATATTGGCATCTTATGTATAACCTTGCACAAACCAAGGTTATAGGGCAAATAGCCGAGGTGGCAGATACAGGAGACGCTTCTGAATTGTTTGAAGTTATTAATAACTTCAAACAGGAACATTCATATTTTGCCAAAGAACTCGTGGAATTTCAAACAGAATACAACGAGTATCGGGATGTTGACACCACAGGATGCGAAGGACAAATCTTTGGGGCAGAAGCAAATGTGGAAAATGGTGTATTTGTATTTGATACAAATGTCATTGATGCATTGAGTTTTTACTTCCTTATAATCTTGGCTAACATTGCGGAGATTTATTTCTTCTATGATGAAGAAATCGAAGAAAATGGGGAGACATACACCATTCCTGCTGATGACCAGTTTGTGGATGCAATCGAAAAAGCAACTAACAAAGCATTTTCTGAGTTTGTGGCAAACTATAACATTATGGACTGGATAGATAAAGACGGGGAGTTTAAAACAGTAGGAGAACTTTTAGTTGCTGCCTTGGCTGGTGAACTCGAAGAATCGGAGGAAGAAGACACGGAAGAACAAACTGAATAAATAAAAATTTTCCCTAACACAATACTATACAGAGCAATCTCTGTATAGTATTTTTATGTAATATGAAACATAATACGATTTATTCTAAATTTAGAGAGGCGAATACTTTTTTACAACTTATATTCGTATTCTATTTTTTCCTTTTTAATTTGTTTTTGCTGCATCCACATCATCTAAGTGCATTAAATAGACTTTAATGCCTCTTCTGTTGAGTTCAAAAAAATTCTCCAAAGCATCTTCGAGTTTCAAATGAATCATGCCACAATATACCGAAGTATCTCCTGTGTATATGACATTTGCATCATCAACAATCAGATGATAACCAAAGCATTTATTCATTTGTTTTTCACTGTTCCATATTGCAGTGCATAATGGAAAATCAATTACCTCCTAAAAATTGACCTGCCCATATCTTACCATAAAAATAGGTATATTACAATATAAATAATTAAATTATGTAAACAATTTCAATTTTATTTGTAAAATATAAAAGCCTAATCCTAAATAATGTAATTTGGATTAGACCTTTATTTCGTTATCATACAATATGTGAAATAGAAGTTACATATTGCTTATTGCTCTCTCATATCTTGTTGTGTTTCTTGTTCTTGTGTTTTTGCTTTTTCTATACTTTTTATTGTTTGCGCTTGTCCTTTAATTGCACCTGTTCTTGTACTTTCTTCTGTTGCTTCAATTGCACTATCTAATAATGAATGGTCTTTTTGTATTATTTCCTCTGGTTTTACAATTTTTAGTGTTGTATGATACTTGCTCATCTCTTCAATTTTACTATAATCTATTTTATCTTTTAATGCTTCTATATCTAACATGTCTTTTGGGTGTCTAGTAGACATTTTTTTTGCATATACACTTTCTGGTGTAGAAGTTCTAAATCTAGTTCCTGCATACTCTGTTTCCTCTTCAGTATATTCTAAATCTACTAATTCTTTTGGACAATGTCTTTCTAATACCATTGGAACTTTTTCGCCATTTTCATTTTCTTGCATAAAATATTCTCTAATCGTTAAAGAATTATCTTGTTCTCTTCGAAATAAGAAAAACCCTAAATGAAATTCATTATCTTTATGATTAGCAATTACCTCGTGTTCGCCCTGTGTATGACCTACACCTTCTTCTAGCCTCTTTTGATTATTTAATCTATCATCAGAAAATTCATATTCTGTTCCTTGCAATGCTTCTCTAACTTTTTCTATGTCTTTTTCTGCCACCATAAAATCAATATCGCCGTGATATCTAAATAATGGTGTATTTGTTCCTATAAATGTTGATAATGCACCAACTAAATAATAATCTGCTCCTAATTCATTTAATCGATTGCATACTGTTCGGATTGTAGTATTAATTAAAGTATGATTATCTTTTACTGATATATTTCCGTGGCGTATAATTTTGAGCTTTATTACTTTGAACTTGAGCCATTATTTCATCTATACTACTATATGCTCCACCAGAAAGTTCTAATATATCTTGCATACT
>CANQTK010000023.1 GCA_947626735.1 uncultured Clostridia bacterium | reverse complement strand
GAAAAACATAGCAATAAAGAAGGAAAAAGTATGGGGATAATCACCCATATTATTCAAATTTTTTATAAAATAAAAAATTTTTGATAAAATTCAAAATAAAAAAAGAAAAAGACTGTTGAGCCAAATATTTTTATATACTTTGTCAACAGTCTGAAAAAAATCCGCTATAGCGGATTTTTTGTTTTATCAATGACAGAAGTAAAACTTTATTTATCATTGGGAATAATAATTTTTTTCTTTTCATTTTTCTCTTTTGGTTTTTCAATATCAATATGGTCATACACAGGAGAAATATTTAAATCTTTTCCGTTACCAGAAACAATTTCAATTTTTTTTGACTCTTTTTCCATCGCAAACACCATCCTTTAATCTACTACTATTATCCTATCATAGAAATAAAAAAAGTGCAAGAGAATTTTAATCCTAAATTTTAGGGACAGGTCTTAAAATTTAAACTCAATCCTAAAATTTATTGAATGTTCTAAATTGCTATGGTATAATGAAAAAACAAGAAAGAAAAGAGGAAAAAATATGTTACAAGAATTTGGAGTAAGAAAAGAAATTGAAGAATTAGCGACAAAAGTAGAAAAAGAGGTAGAGCCTATTTTTCAGCAAATTGAAGAGAACTGTACTAAAAATAGCTTGAAAGTGTTACAAGCCTTTCAAAAAAATGAAATGGCAGAAATGCACTTTGGAAGTACTACTGGCTATGGCTATGGCGATATTGGAAGAGATACCATTGAAAAGGTATTTAGTGAGGTTTTAAAAGCAGAAGATAGTTTGGTAAGAAGTCAATTTATCTCTGGAACCCATGCGCTAACCGTAACTCTTTTTGCTTTATTAAGACCCAATGATACTTTGCTTAGCATTACTGGAAAACCATACGATACCTTAGATGAAGTAATTGGCATAAGAGAAAATGCAAGTTCTTTAAAATCTTATGGAATTCATTTTGAACAAATTGACTTAGTAGAAAATGAATTTGATTATGAAAAAATAGAAAAAAGGCTAAAACAAGGAAACGTAAAAGTAATTGAAATACAGCGTTCCAAAGGCTATTCGACAAGAAAAAGCATTACCATAGAACAATTAGAAAAGGTCATAAGTTTCATTCGAACCATCAATCAAGAAGTCATTATTATGATTGATAATTGTTATTGTGAATTTGTCACAGAAAAAGAACCATTAGAAGTAGGAGCAGATATTATTGTAGGTTCTTTAATTAAAAATTTAGGTGGTGGGTTAGCACCAAATGGAGCTTATGTAGCAGGAAGAAAAGAGTTAATTCACTTAGTTGCAGAAAGGTTAACAGCACCAGGAGAAGGAAAAGAAGTAGGTCCAACCTTAGGAATCAATAAATCTATTTTACAGGGATTATTTTTTGCACCGAGTGTGGTGGCATCTAGCTTAAAAACAGCTGTTTTTGCAAGTAAAATGTTAGAAGAATTAGGTTACAAAGTAGAACCTAAATTTGACGAAAAAAGAGCCGATATTGTACAAACGATTTGCTTTGAAGAAAAAGAAAAATTAATTGCCTATTGTCAAGGAATTCAAATGGGATCTCCTATTGATTCCAACTCTATTCCTATGCCATGGGATATGCCTGGCTATGAAGACCAAGTCATTATGGCAGCAGGTACTTTTACACAAGGCTCTTCTATTGAACTTTCATGCGATGGACCGATTAGACCTCCCTTTACTGCTTTTATGCAAGGTGGTTTAACTTATGAATATGGAAAATTAGGGGTATTAAAGGCAATAGAAAATATTTTATGAAAAAAGGTGAAAGGAAAGAAAGGAATTAGTAAATCATGAAAGTAGTGGTCATAGGGCGGTGGACCAGCAGGAATGATGGCAGCCATTCATGCGTCTGAAAAGGAAAATCAAGTTACTTTACTAGAAAAAATGGATTCACTTCGGCAGAAAACTCCTTATTACAGGAAAGGGAAGATGCAATATTACTTCTTCTCTTCCAATGGAAGAATTTATTGCGAATATTCCTGGAAATGGAAGGTTTTTATATAGCAGTTTTCAAAATTATACGAATCAAGATATCATTTCTTTCTTAAAAGAACAAAAAGTAGAAGTAAAAGAAGAAAGAGGTAATCGTATTTTCCCTGTGAGTGATAGATCACAAGACGTATTACATGCTTTCCTGCAAAAATTAAAAGAGCAAAAAGTAACTATTCAAACAAAGGCAAAAGCAAAGGAAATAGAAGTAGAGAATCAAAAAGTAAAAGCAGTTATTCTGGAAAATGGAAAGAAAATAGAAGCAGACAAGGTCATTTTAGCAACAGGAGGAAAAAGCTATCCTAATACGGGTTCTTCAGGAGATGGCTATGAAATAGCAAAAAAATTAGGACATACCATTACTCCTTTAAAAGCATCTTTAGTGCCTTTGGTAACACAAAATGATTCTCTTATGTTATGCCAGCAAATGCAAGCATTAAGTTTAAGAAATGTAGGAATTAAAATAGAAGATAACGAAAACAAAAAAGTAATCTATGAAGATTTTGGAGAAATGCTATTTACTCATTTTGGGGTATCTGGTCCTACGATTTTAAGTAGTTCAGCACATTTATTAAGATATCCTCAAATCGAAGAAAAAATGAAACAAAATCAAATTGTATTAAAAATTGATTTAAAACCAGCACTATCTATCGAAAAATTAGATGCGCGTGTGCAACGAGATTTTGAAAAAGCAAAGAACAAAGAAATTCGAAATGGTCTGCAAGATTTATTGCCACAAAAAATGATTTTACCTGTTCTAGAATTAGCACATGTGCCAGAACAAAAGAAAGTAAATTCCATTACCAAAGAGGAAAGAGGTAACTTAGTTAGAATCATGAAAGATTTTCCAATTGTGATTTCTGGCTTTCGCCCAATCGAAGAAGCCATTGTAACAGCAGGTGGAGTTTCCATTAAAGAAATGAATCCAAAAACGATGGAATCTAAATTAGTAGAAGGCTTATATTTTGCAGGAGAAATCATCGATGTCGATGCTTACACAGGTGGATTTAACTTACAAATTGCCTATTCTACTGGCTATACAGCAGGAATGTAAAAAGAACCTAGGAGAAGAGATAAAACTCAATGATCCTAGGTTCTTTTTTTGGTTCTTGCTATTTTTATGATGGATTAGCAACATCCACAACCATTGTTGTTTCCACAACAACAGAATATTAAAATTAAAACGATGATGATCCAAATGCAGTCTCCTCCGAAACCATTGCATCCACATCCACAACCTCTGTTTTCTGGCATATTATGTCCCTCCTTTCAAAGTATACTTTGAACTTTTCCTGTCATGTAACTTAAATTAGCAACAACCATTGTTGCAACCACAGTTGTTATTTGAACAACCACAGAAAAGTAGTAAGAATAGGATAATGAACCAAAGAATTTCACTATTACATGAGCAATTTCCCATTTGAAATACCTCCTATATCAGTTTTTTTCTTTTTGCTTTTCTCTTTCGTATGGTATATAGTATTCCAAAATAAAAAAAGTGTTACAAAACTGTTTTTTCACTTTCTTTCTGTTTGTAGGAAAAAGAAATCGTAAAAATTTTGTGAAAAACTATACAAAATAAAACAATTAATGATATAATTCTACCAAGGAAAAGAAAAACGGAGGAATGAACGTGGGAAATATAGTATTATTAGATGATTTAACCATTAACAAAATTGCAGCAGGAGAGGTCATAGAAAGACCAGCATCTGTTGTAAAAGAACTAGTAGAAAACTCCATTGATGCAGGTGCTACCAATATTCATGTAGAAATTAAAAATGGAGGTATTTCTTATATTCGCGTTACCGATAATGGAAAAGGCATTATGCCAGATGACATGGAAATTGCTTTTGAGCGCCATGCAACCAGTAAAATACGAGTAGCAGAAGATTTAGAAAATGTGAAATCAATGGGGTTCCGTGGAGAAGCATTAGCCAGTATAGCTGCTATTAGTAAGGTAACTATGCAATCCAAAACAATGGATAACGAAACAGGATACGAAGTTATAGTAGAAGGTGGAAATGTGCTTCAAAAAGAAGAAGTAGGCTCTCCAAATGGAACTACTATTACCATTGAAAATTTATTTTACAATACACCAGTACGTTATAAATTTTTAAAGAAAGATTTTACAGAAGCCGGTTATATTGAAGATGTCATTACTAGAATTGCTTTAATTCATCCAGAAATCGCTATCAAATTAATTAGTTCAGGAAAAACGGTCATTCAAACTTCTGGAAATAATGATATAAAAAGTGTAGTATATGGCATTTATGGCAAAGATGTGGCAGAAAACATTTTAGACGTAAATTACGAATACGAAGATATAAAAGTAACAGGAGTGATTGGAAAACCAGTTATTGCTCGTTCCAATCGTGCAAATCAATTATTCTTTGTGAACCAAAGATATGTTAAAGACAAAACCTTATCTAGTAGTGCAGAACAAGGTTTTAAAGGCATGATTACCATTGGAAAATTTGGTTTTTTAATCTTAAATATTTCATTAAATCCAAGTAAAGTAGATGTAAATGTGCACCCAGCAAAATTAGAAGTACGTTTTGAAGAAGAATCGAAAGTCTTTAAAGCAGTTTACCATGCCATTCAAGATACATTACTAAAAAATGATTTAGTAAGCAATCCAGAAAGTACTTTAAATACGCAAATGAATAGAAAAAAAGAAGAGATACAAGAAGAAACAAATTTACAAGAAAACGCTATGCAAGAGGAAGCTTCAAAAGGCTTATTTCAAAAGTTCCTAAATAAAAAAGAAAAACCAGAACAAGAACCAACTAGGATAGAACCATTACATGAAACTAGAAAACAACCAATACAGGAAATGTATCATAGTAATTTTAATCAAATTATGGATAAAATGGCAGAAATGAAAAGGACTGTGAATCAGTACAAGGGAAATGATACCTATGCAAAAGAACCAGAAGAAATAACTCACCAAGAAGATACTAAAGTAATAGAAAAGGTGTCATTGCCTAATGAAGAAGAACAAGAAACACAAGTAATTCCTACAATAGCAATAGAAAGTGAAACGCAAGACCAAGAGCAAGAACTAGAAAATGTAGAAAAGACAGAAGAAGAGAAAATTACACCACCAACATTACAAGAGAAAATTAAAATGGCACAAGAAGAGCCAACTGCCAAATTTGAAGAAATGTATACTTCTGTATTTGGAACAACACCAATAGCTGAGGAAAAAGTAGAAGAAGAATCAGAAGAATATAAAGTGCCAGAAATGCAAACAACAACAGGAGAAAATATTTCTATTTTTGAACAAGAAAAAAATAAAATACCAAATTACAAATTTGTTGGAATTGCTTTTTCTACTTATATTATTATAGAATTAGGAAAAGAAATGTACATGATTGATCAACATGCAGCACATGAAAGAATTATGTATGAAAAAGTAAAAGAAAACTATTATAGTGACGAAGCAAAAGATTCTCAACTCATGTTATTGCCAGATATTATTACCTTAACCCATAAAGAGATGGATATTGCCAAAGAAAATATGGAAATGTTTAGAAAAGCAGGCTTTATTTTAGAAGAGTTTGGTGAAAATACCATCAAATTAACAGGGGTACCTAATATTTGTTTAGACTTAGATACCAAAGAATTATTCTTAGAAACTTTAGACGAAATTAATACAGTAGCAAGAACAGCAAAACAAGAAATTGAAGAAAAATTTATTGCTACTGTTGCTTGTAAAGCAGCGGTAAAAGCTAACATGGCCTTAACAAAAGAGGAAGTAGATCAACTAATGGAAAAACTTTTAGTACTACCTAACCCATTTACTTGTCCACATGGAAGGCCAACTGCTATCAAAATGACCAAAACAGATATTGAGAAGAAATTTTCAAGGAGATAGAATAAAGATGAGTATATATTTGATTATAGCTATTTTATTAGCCAATATCATTAGTATTCTAATGGTATATCAATTTATTAAAAAATTAGAAAAAAAGCAAATCTTAATTTTTATTGCTGTTAGTGTAGCTTTCATGTATATTTTAATTTCTATGGTATATTGGATTAGTGGTTTTGGAAAAGATGAAACTATTCATCAAGCAACCAAAGATTTTGTTGTATATTTATTTGTTCCTGTCAATGTGATTTTGACGGTTCCTTATTTTGCTTTACAATATATGAAATTAAGGCAAAAACAAATAAAAATAGAAGTATTTGTAAAAAAAGTAAGTGGTTTAATTATTTTATTATGTATGATATTGGTAGTAGAGTATTTTTATTTTTGTAGAATCCAAACCAATATTAAAAACATAAATACCAATATCAATCAAGCGGAAAAACAAAATACACTAGAAACAAATTCAATGGAAAATCATGAAGAAATGAGTAATGAAATGCACAATAACGAAACAATAGAGAATAAAATGGCAAATGCACTAGAATAAGGAGAGTCATAAAATGGAAAAACCAAAAGTAATTGTCATTGGTGGACCAACCGCTTCTGGGAAAACGGCTTTATCGATTGAATTGGCAAAAGTAATAGATGGAGAAATTGTATCCGCAGATTCTATGCAAATTTATCAGCAAATGAATATAGGAACAGCAAAACCAGAAGAACAAGAAAAACAAAAGATTCAGCATTATATGTTAGATTTGATAGAACCAAATCAAAGGTATAGTGTAGCTGATTATAAAAAAGAAGCCAAAAAAGCAATTAAAAAAATCTTAGAAAAAGGAAAAGTACCAATTGTAGTAGGTGGAACGGGGTTATATATTGATGCATTAATTTATGAAATTGAATATCCAGAAATTGAAATAGATTTATCTTATCGTAAAAAACTAGAAAAATTAGTACAAGAAGAGGGATTACAAAGTTTATATGAAAAAGCGAAAAAAATAGATCCTAAGGCAATGGAAAAAATAAGTTCCAACGACCAAAAAAGAATTTTAAGGGTGTTAGAAATTTATTACCAAACAGGAAAGACAAAAACAGAATTAGAAAAAGAATCCAAAAAAGAGCCAGAATTTGATTACAAAATGTTTGCTCTTACCATGGACCGTCAAATTTTATATCATAGAATCAATCAAAGAGTAGACAAAATGCTAGAACAAGGACTAATAGAAGAAGTACAAGACATATATAAGAAATACCAAGAATTTCCTACTAGTATGCAAGCTTTAGGTTATAAAGAAGTAGTAGAATATTTAGAGGGAAAAGTAAGCAAAGAAGAAATGACGGAGAAAATAAAAAGAGAGTCAAGAAGATATGCGAAAAGACAACTTACTTGGTTTAGAAAAAATAAAGAGACAAAATGGTTAAATGGAGAAGATTCTATTGCTCATAATATTTCTATTATCTTGGAGGAGATTAAAAAGTGAAGCAAAAAAGAAAGAAAACAAAGACAAACAAGCAAATTGTAGTAATCCTTTTATTATTTGCGATTTTAGTATATAGTATTTATATGGTATATCGTCTTATTATTAAACCGACGGATACGTTTATTATTGAGAATGGAAACTTATCTTCAGAAGAATCCGTGCAAGGTTATATTATAAGAGACGAAACTGTTCTAAAAGGCGAAAATTATAAAAATGGATTAGTTGAAATAAAAGCAGAAGGCGAAAAGGTAGCAAAGGGAGAAGCTATTTTTCGTTATTATACAGCAGGAGAAGAAGAATTACAAAAAAAGATTAAAGAATTAGACATTAAAATACAAGAAGCATGGGAAAAAGAAAAAGATTTATTGCCAGCAGATGTACAAATATTAGAAGAACAAATTCAGGCAAAATTAGATAGCATTTATCATGTTAACGAAATGCAAAAAGTAAACGAATATAAAAAGGATTTAAATTCGTACATAACAAAAAAAGCTAAAATAGCAGGAGAAAAAAGTCCTACTGGTTCTTACTTAAAAAAATTAATGGAGGAAAGAAATGGTTATGAGAACCAGTTAAACGCTGGGACAGAATACTTAACCTCTACTAGGTCAGGAGTAGTATCTTACCGTGTAGATGGCTTAGAAGAAAAGTTAAATCCTTCTAATTTTAGTAATTTAAGTAAAACCATGTTAGAAGAATTAGATTTAAAAACAGGACAAATTATTTCTACTAGTGAAGAATGTGGAAAAGTGATTGACAATTTTTCTTGCTATGTTGCTTGCATTTTAAAAAATGACAACATTCAAGAAAAACAAATAGAAGTAGGCGATTATCTTACTTTAAGACTTTCGAATAGTGAAGAAGTAGAAGTAGAAATTGTTTATCTTTCCAAAGAAAGTGAAACAGAAAGCTTAGTTGTTTTTCAATTAGATCGTTATGTAGAGGAATTAATTAATTATCGAAAAATTTCATTAGATATTATTTGGTGGAATGTAACTGGTTGGAAAGTGCCAAATAGTGCAATTAAAGAGGAAAACCCAGAATTAAAATATGTCATTCGTAAAAGAGAAGGGTATACGGATAAAATTTATATTAAAGTTTTAAAAGAAGGCGAAAAATATTCTATTATAGAAAACTATGACAGTACAGAGGAATTATTGGAGAAAGGTGTCACAGAAGAAATGGTCAAAAATCGAAAAAAAATTTCACTATATGATGAAATACAGCTATAACAGCAATATTACAAAAATATTACAAGTATATTAAATTAACATTACAATGCAAAAAAACTATTGACAAGAGATAAAAAAAGATAGATACTTATAACATAAAAAAACAAAGGACAATAAATTTTAGGAGGTTAAAAATGGCAGGAGCAATCATGAATAAGGTATTAGATTTATTTGGAGTAGATACCGCTGAAGAAGAATATGAGGAAGAAGAAGGTTATGAAGAAGAACCAGAAGAACAAGAAGAAAATAGAAACTTTTGGAATAGACGTAACAAAGTGGTAAATATGCCACAAACAGAACAAATTAAAATGGTAATTTCACAACCAACTACTTTTGAACAATCAGAAGCAATATGTGATTTATTAAAAGAGAAAAAATCAGTGATTGTAAATTTAGAATATGTTAACAAAGATATAGCAAGACGTATTGTAGACGTAATTAGTGGCGCTGTTCATGCATTAGATGGACACATTCAAAAAGTATCTAATTCCATCTTTTTAATTGCACCATATAATTATGAAATTACAAGCGACTTAGCAAGAGAAGAAATCAGAAATAAATTGTCGGTATCTTGGCTTAGAAATACCAATAACTAAGTTTGTTTAAAATGCATTGGAGGAAAGAATATGATTACACCATTAGATATTGAAAATAAAAAATTTTCAAAACAAATGATGAATGGATATAATGTAGAAGAAGTAGATGAATTTTTGGACGAGTTAACAACAGATTATGAAAAAGCATATAAACAAAGTACAGAATTCAAAAATAGAGTAGAAGAATTAGAACAAAGTTTAGTACATTATAAAACCATAGAAGATACTTTGCAAAATACATTACTAATGGCACAATCTACAGCAGAAGAAGTAAGAGAAGTAGCAAAACAGCAAGCAGAACAAATTATTAAAGAAGCAGAAGGAAATGCAAGAAAAACAGTAGATGATTTAGGACAAGAAATTTTAATGAAGAAAAAAGAACTAGAAGACATTAAAAAGCAATTTGATGTTTATAAAGCAAAAATGGAATCATTATTAATTTCTCAATTAGAGCTGCTAAAAGATTTAAATAAAGAAGAATAACAAATGAGGCACTTTTTAGTGCCTTTTTAAGTACCATGCAAAAGAAAAGGAGTTTATGAATGAAAAGCGAAAAAGGAATTACATTGGTAACATTAGTGATTACGATTGTATTAATGTTTATTTTAACCTTTACTATTAGTGTTAATATAAAACCTTACGAAGAGCAAAGAGTAAAAACAGATTTTGAGCAAGATATACAAAATTTAACAGAAGAAATATCACAGCTATATGCTCGAACAAAATGGGTACCATTTCTTAATCCATATACGAATACAAGTATGTTAGAAGGTATTAAAAATGTAAACGATAATGAAAACTATTATGTCATTGATATTAGCTATTTAGATGTTACTTTGAACTATGGTGCAGATTTTGAAAAAATAAAAACAAAGCCAGCAACAGAAAAAATTACAGATTTACTTGATGTATATATTATTAATGAACAATCTCATACTATTTATTATCCAAAAGGGGTTACTTATGGAGGTAGAACATATTACTGCTTACCAGAAGTGTATAGTGAAATAAGATAAAATTCTATTCTACTAAAAAAGAATGTCGAATAAAAAGTGAATGAAAAGAGTAAAATTTATAGAATAAAAGACTTGCATAATGAGTAAAAATGTGTTAAGATAAAAAATGTCTTAGCACAAAAATAGGGGTATAGTGTTAATGGTAGCACATCGGTCTCCAAAACCGCCTGTGTGGGTTCGAATCCTACTACCCCTGCCAAAAAAGGGTTAGCAATAATGTATTTATTATTACTAACTTTTTTTGTTAAAAAATAAAATATAGCAATTTCATTTACCATTTAAAAAGTACATAAAAGGAGCAAAAAAATGAAGAAAATCAAACAAATTATAAAAAAGGTATGCACAAAAGAAGTAATATTATATGGAGTATTTGGTATTTTAACAACTTTTGTCAATTTAGTATCTTTCTATTTATTGACTACTCTTTTTCATATAGAAGAAAATATCGCTAATGTAATAGCAATTTTACTTGCTGTAATATTTGCTTATTTTACGAATAAAGACTTTGTGTTTCATTCACAAGCACAAACAATGAAAGAAAGAGGAATGCAATTTATTAAATTTATGTCAGGAAGAGCTTTTACCATGGTGGTAGAATGGCTAGGATGTTACTTTTTATTTTTAACACCTTTGCCACAAATGCTTTCTAAATTATCCATGACAATCCTTGTTATTATCTTAAATTTCTTTATTAGTAAATTTTTTGTTTTTTAATCCATTTTTGAAGCTATGAAAAATAGTTAGAAAAGAGAATGATAGAAAAGTAAAAATTTTTGGAAAATCTTAAAATAAATAGGGGCTAAAACAAGAAGGAGGAATTCTATGTTTAGCTCTTTTTTTCAACAATATTACTATTTTTTAATCATTCTTATCCTTATGGTTATCTTTATTTCTTGCCTATTTATTCCTTTTCTTTCTAACCAAGAAATGTTGAAATTAATTGAGCAAGGAGAAGTGACAATTAGTTCTTCTGGGTTTGCATGGCCAATTCCAGGTTATAGTACAATTACCTCTTATTTTGGGAAAAGAAACTCACCAACAGCACAAGCCTCTTCTTTTCATAAAGGACTAGATATTGGAGCACCAGAGGGAACTGTTTTAATTGCTACTATTGAGGGTGAAATCACTTATACTGGTTTTTTAGGTGGAGGAGGTTACACAATTACCTTAACCAAAGATAATATGAAAATAACATATTGTCATGTATCACCTATCTTTTTAGTAGAAGTAGGAGATGTTGTGTCGCAAGGACAAATGATTGCTACAGTTGGACCAAAATATGTATATGGCGTAAAAGGAAATACCTATCACGATGAAAAAGGGAATCCTACGAATGGGGCTACCACTGGTTGCCATTTGCATATAGGGTTTCGTATAGACAATGAATATGTGAATCCTTTAGATTATTTATCCTTATTTTAACTTTATTTTTCATACAGTCAAAGGTAAATCTATTATATTTTGTAGTGAGCTCGTGTGGGGACCAACAAGACATCGTCTGTTAATCAATTTTTAGCGATAGCAAAAATTGATTTATAGACGATTCGATGTTGGGACGAACGGAAAAATATAATAGATTTACCTTTGGTTGTAAAAAATAAATTAGCCTATTGCAAAAAATAAAAATACAAGATACAATAAGCGTATAAAAAAGGAGGCATTAATTTGAAAATAACAGAGCAAAAAGAATTAGAAAAAATAGCAAGAAAAATACGAAAACATATTATAGAGCAAGTATATGAAGCCCAATCTGGACATCCAGGAGGTTCTTTATCTTGTGCCGATATTTTAACAGTTTTATATTTCAACCAAATGAACATTCATGAAAAAGAACCAAAGGACCCAACAAGAGATCGTTTTGTCTTATCCAAGGGGCATTGCTCTCCAGCCTTATATGCTACTTTAGCAGAAAGAGGTTTTATTTCAAAAGAAGAATTAAAAACCTTTCGAAAAATCAATTCAAATTTACAAGGTCATCCAGATATGAATAAAGTAGCAGGTGTCGATATGACAACAGGTTCATTGGGACAAGGACTATCTGTTGCCAATGGTATGGCGCTAAGTTCCAAATTAAACCATGATGGTTACCGTGTCTATTGTTTATTAGGAGATGGAGAAATCGAAGAAGGGCAAATATGGGAAGCCGCTATGACAGCAAATAAGTATCATTTAGATAATTTATGTGTCATTCTAGACTATAATGGTTTGCAAATTGACGGAAAAATAGAAGAAGTAAAAGGTTTAAATCATTTGGAAGAAAAATGGAAAAGTTTTGGCTTCCATACTATGATAGTGGATGGTCACAATATAGAACAATTAATCAATGCATTTGAAACAGCTAAAATAACAAAAGGAAAACCAACCATTATTCTTGCTAAAACCATAAAAGGAAAAGGTATTTCTTTTATGGAAAATAAGGCAGAGTGGCATGGAAAAGCACCAAAAGAAGAAGAGTATCAATTCGCCATCAAAGAGTTAAAAGAAAAATAGTGTTTCAAGTCAATAAAAAAGAAAAAGGGAGGATTCCATGAACGAGCAAATAAAAATAGCGACTCGCCAAAGTTATGGAGAGGCTTTAGTAGAGTTAGGAAAAGAAAATAAAGACATTGTGGTATTAGATGCAGACTTATCTAGTGCAACAAAAACAGAGCTTTTTGCCAAACAATTTCCAGAAAGATTTTTCGACATGGGAATAGCAGAACAAGATATGTTAAGTACAGCAGCAGGTTTTGCTACTTGCGGTAAAATTCCCTATGTGAGTAGTTTTGCTGTATTTGCAGCAGGAAGGGCCTATGACCAAATTCGAAATAGCATTTGTTACCCTAATTTAAATGTAAAAATATGTGCTACTCATAGTGGAATTACAGTAGGAGAAGACGGAGCAACCCACCAAATGCTAGAAGATATTGCCATGATGCGAACACTTCCTAATATGACAGTAATTTCTACTTGTGATGCTACGCAAACCAAGTGGGCAGTAAAAGAAATAGCAAAAAGAAAAGGACCAGTGTATTTAAGATTATCTAGATATGCTACACCAGTACTTTATGAAGAAAACCAAACCTTTGAAATAGGAAAAGCACTGCAAATAGGAGAAGGAACAAAAGCTTCTATTATTGCAACAGGAGATGTGGTTTGTGAAGCAATAAAAGCAAAAGAAAAATTAGAAGAACAAGGTATTTTAGTACGTGTTATTGATATGCATACCATTAAACCAATCGATCAAGAAATGATTATAAAATGTGCGAAAGAAACAGAAAAAATCATTACAATTGAAGATCATAATATTATGGGAGGTTTGGGTTCTAGTGTATGTGAAGTATTAGCAGAGAACTATCCTTGTAAAGTAGTTCGTATGGGAATCAAAGATACTTTTGGAAAATCGGGAAAAGCAGAAGAGTTAATGAAATATTTTAACATAACAGCAGAAGATATCATAAAACAAATGGCATAAATTACAAGCTTTTTTTAGACAAAAACTATTGCAAATAATTTGTTTTATTGTTATGATTAAGGAGAAAAGATATCATCACATCATAGAACAAAGAAAATTGACGAAAATAGACGATAAAACAAGGAGTCAAAATTATGATTGAATTTAGAAATGTAAGCAAAACGTACAGTACAGGAACGGAAGCAGTACATAATGCTAATTTTAAAATAGAAAAAGGAGAATTTGCTTTTTTAGTAGGAAGCTCTGGTTCTCGGAAAATCCACATTAATTAAAATGATACTAAAAGAAGAAGACCCAACTTCAGGCAATGTTATTATTAATGGGAAAGATACGACTTTTTTAAAACCAAAAAGAGTACCATATCTAAGAAGAAGTATGGGAGTTGTATTTCAAGATTTTAGATTATTGCCAGATAAAACCGTATACGATAATGTTGCTTTTGCTATGTATATTGTAAGAGCAACGCCAAAACATATAAGACGCCAAGTACCGATGGTACTTTCTCTAGTTGGGTTAAGTGGAAAAGCAAAAATGTACCCAAATGAATTATCTGGTGGAGAACAACAAAGAGTAGCTTTAGCAAGAGCGCTTGTAAACAATCCTTCTATGTTAATTGCAGACGAGCCTACCGGAAATTTAGACCCAGAAACAGCCTGGGATATTATGACATTACTTAACGATATTAATATGAGGGGAACAACGGTTGTTGTAGCAACACATGCAAAAGATATTGTAGATCGTATGAAAAAAAGAGTAATTCATATCGATAATGGCATTATCGATAGAGATGATAAAAAAGGTGGGTATGATAGTGAAATATAATGTACTAAGTTATTTAATAGGAGAAGGGTTTCGAAACTTTTTAAAGAATAAAAAATCAACAGGAGCTTCCTTAATGATTATGTGTGCAACCATGTTAATTTTTGGATTATTCTTTTTAATTGGTGAAAATGTCAATTATATGTTAAAAGAAATTGAATCAACACAAGGGATGCAAGCCTTTATGATAAAAGGAGCAACCGAAGAGCAAATTCAAAAACTAGGAGAAGAAATTAGAGATATTCCTTATGTAGCAAAAGCTGAGTTTGTTTCCGAAGAAGAAGCATTTAATATTATGGTAGAGCGATTAGGTGGTAACGAACGTTACTTAGAACCCTTTACCATCAAAGACCATCCATGGTCAGCTTCTTACGTTGTTACCCTAACAGATTTAACCAAAAGTGAAGAAGTCAGAACACAAATTGAGCAATTAGAGAATATAAAAAACATTGAAATAAGAGATGAAGTGATTGATGCATTAGTAAATGTAGCCAATGGCATAAAATGGATTTCATTAGGAATTTTAGTTTTATTAATTATTATTTCTATTTTCATTATTGCCAATACCATTAAACTAACGGTTCATGCAAGAAGAAAAGAAATTTCCATTATGAAATATGTAGGAGCAACCAATGGTTTTATTCGATGGCCATTTATTGTAGAAGGTATGATTATAGGTGTAATTGCTGCCATGATTTCTATCTTTATTTTAGGACTAGGGTATAATTTAGTCATTAATAAAATAACAGAATCGGCTATTACCAACATGCTTCCAATTACTCTATTATCCTTTAAAGAAGTATTTAATTTAGTCGTAGTGGTTTATTTAGCACTAGGCATTGGAATAGGAAGCATAGGAAGTGTTATTTCTATGAGAAAATACTTAGAAGTATAAAAACGTAAGAAAAAAAGGAAGGTAAAAAAAATGAAGAAAAAAATAGTGCCGTTTATACTTAGTATTCTATTATTAGGAAGTAATATGCTTCCTGTTTATGCAACTTCACTAGATGATTTAAATAATCAAAAAGGGGAAATACAAGATCAAATTTCACAAGCACAAGAAGAACAAGAAGAAGTAAAAGAAAAGTTAAGCACAGAAATGGAAGAAGTAGTTAATTTAAATAATTCAATAGATCAAGTAGAAAGGGAAATTCAACAATTACAAAGTCAAATTGATACTTTAGAACAATCTATTACAGAAAAACAAAACGAACTAGAGGAAAAACAAAAAGAATATGACAAAAATCAAGAATTAATGAAAGAACGTTTAGTAGTAATGTATGAAAGAGGAGAAACTTCTTTCTTAGATATTTTATTTGGTTCTAAAAATATTGTTGATTTTATTTCCAACTATTACTTATTAGAACAAATTACAAAATCAGACCAAGAGTTATTAGAAAATATAAGAAATGCGCAAGAAGAAATTCAAAATGCAAAGAAACAATTAGAAGAAGAAAAAGCTGAAATAGATAGTGCAAAAGCAGAAAGAGAAACCAAAAATAATGTGTTAAAATCTCAAAAAACAGAAAGACAAAAGAAAGTAGATGCTTTATCTGAAGAAGAAAAAGCTTTACAAACAGAAATAGAAGAATACAATAAAAAATCAAAAGAAATTGATAATGCAATTGCAAAAGCTATGGAAGAAGCATTAAAAGCAGAACAACAAGGAGGTTCAGGAAGCAATTTTGATGGAACATTTATCTGGCCTTTAGATTATTCTCCAAGAAGGGTTACATCTAGAATGAAATATAGATGGGGAAGATGGCACAAAGGAATAGATATAGGAACCAATGCAGAAATAGGAAAGAGAGTTATTGCAGCTGCATCTGGAACAGTTATTTATAGTGCATATCAATCTGGTTCTTCTTCATCAGCAGGTTATGGAAATTACTTAATTATCTATCATGGAAATGGATATTGTACCTTATATGCTCACTTAGATTCCAAATTAGTTTCAACAGGGCAAAAAGTATCACAGGGACAACTAATAGCCTACTCGGGAAACACAGGTGGAGTAGCACCACACTTACATTTTGAAATAAGAAAAGCAAGTTCAGTTAGCAATTTCTTTGGAAACAATTGGTTAGATCCATTAGATTACATGCCAGGTGGATATGTAATAGTTGACTAGAAGATAAAAACAAAGGAGGGAAAAGTATGAAAAGTAAAATATTATCTATTTTAGTGATGATCAGTATACTATCATGCTTTTTCTTTATGCCTACCATTAAGGCAGAAACGTTAGAAGAACAAAAGCAAGAAAATCAAGCAAAACAAGAAGAAGCACAAAAAAAATTAGAATATGTAGAAGAAGAATTATCCGCAGCAGTAGTCAAAATACAAGAGTTAGACGATACCATAAAAGAAGCAGAAAGCCAAATTGAAGAGATGAATACAAAACTAGTAGACTTAGAAGAAAAGGTAGCTACTACATCAAAAGAGTTAGAAACGGTGCAAAAAACTTATGATAAAAATCAAGACTTAATGTCAAAAAGATTAGTCGTGATGTATGAACGTGGTAGTGTTTCCTATTTGGAATTATTATTACACTCTGCTAGTCTAATGGAATTCATCTCAAACTATTGTCTATTAGAAGAAATGGCAGAAAGTGATAGTAATTTATTAAGAAATGTAAAGCAAGAAAAAGACGAAATAGAAAAAAAGAAAAATCAATTAGAAGAAGAAAAAGCAGAATTAAAACTATTAAAAGTAAAACAAGAACAAACTAAAGTCATTATGCAAAATAACAAAACAGTTCAACAAAATGCCATGAATCAGTTAACCGAAGAAGAAAAACAACTACAACAAAAAATACAAGAATTTAAAGAAGAGGAACAGCGAATTGAAAATTTAATTCAACTAGCGGCAAATGGTTATGTCTATGATGGAGAATTTACAGGAGGTGTCATGATATGGCCAATTGCCAAAAGTGGTACTTATATTACCTCTGATTATGGCTCAAGAGAACATCCTATTCAAGGAGTAACTAAATTTCATACAGGAATCGATATTGGAAATGCAGGTTTTGGTGCACCTGTAGTAGCAGCTGCTGATGGTGTTGTTTCCATGGCAAGTTACTATGGAGGTTATGGAAATTGCGTTATGATTAATCATGGAAATGGAATTTCAACTTTATATGGACATGGTCAAAAAATATTAACCACAGTAGGAACACAGGTCAAACAAGGAGACTTAATTATGGAAGTTGGTTCAACCGGAGTTTCTACAGGTCCACATTTACATTTTGAAGTAAGAATTAATGGCTCTCATGTAAATCCACTTCCTTATGTGCAAGGAACCAATTAATAATAGCAAAATAAAAAATTCTATTCAATAAAAGTTAGCATGGAATATCCATTCTAACTTCTAATTTTTGTAAAAAAGAGTATACTATAAGAGAATAATACTTAGGAGGAAATTTATGAAATCAGAAAAAGGGCAAAGAATTTATCGAACCATTATGCTTATTTTACTAACGGCAATGATTACTTTTATTATTACATCCATTATTATGACTCATATATTAGGAAATGGTAATATAAAATACATTGCTACAGATCGTATAGGAAGGACTTTTCAAAATTTTCGTCAATTTATAGAAGAAAAGTATTTAGGAGAAATAAACGATGAAGCTATGCTAGAATCAGCTATTAAAGGTTATGTGGCAGGGTTAAATGATGAATATTCTGAATATATTACCAAAGAAGAAATGCAAGAATACATGCAAGAAACAACAGGAAAATATGTAGGAATAGGTGTGTACATTGCCAATAATACACAAACCAATCAAATTGTAGTTTTAATGCCAATGAAAGGTTCCCCAGCAGAAGAGGCAGGAATCAAAACGGGAGATATTATTACTAAAATAGAAGGAAAGGCCTATACTGGTGAAGAATTAAGTGAAGCTTCTAGTGCCTTAAAACAAGAAGAAGGAACCAAAGTTCAAATTGAAATTTTAAGAGGAGAAGAAGTACTTACCTTAGAAGTAGAAAGAAGAGAAGTAAAAGTGAACCACGTGGAAGCAGAAGTGTTAGAAAATAACATAGGCTATATGCAAATTTCTGCTTTTGATGAAGGATGCTATGAAGAATTTAAACAAAAATGGGAAGAATTACAAGCAAAAAATATCACTTCTTTCATTATTGATTTAAGAAATAATGGAGGTGGTATTGTAGATGAAGCAATCGATATTGCGGATATGATGGTAGAAAAAAATAAAACATTATTAATTACAGAAAGTAAGAATAATAAGGAAGAGACAACAAAGGCAAAACAAAATAAAACAATTGATTTACCAATCGTATTCTTAGTAAATGAAAATACAGCAAGTGCTTCTGAAATATTAACAGCAGCAGTAAAAGAAAATAATAATAATGTAACGATTATTGGAACAACCACTTATGGAAAAGGAATTATTCAAACCATTTATAATTTAACCGACGGAAGTGGTATTAAGCTAACAACCAATGAGTATTATACACCAAACCACAATGTGATTCATAAAGTAGGAATTAAGCCAGATATCGAAGTAGAGTTGCCAGAAGGAGAAAGTTTTTATACCGTAGAAAGAAGTAATGATACCCAATTGCAAAAGGCAATTGAAATAAGTAAATAATAGGAGCAAAATGGATGATAAAAAATATTATATTTGATTTAGCAGGGGTATTAATTGATTGCCATCCTGAAGTATATTTAGCACGCATGGGATTAAATAAAGAAGAAATACCACTATTTAAAAAGTTAATATGGGGCAGTAAAGAGTGGCAAGAAGGCGATAAAGGAACTATTACTTATACACAGGTGCTTCAGCATATTTATCAAAGTAATCCAAAATATGCTACAAAGTTAAAATATCTCTTAGAAAATAAAAATAATGATTTTATTTTAAAAGAAAACCCTAAAAATTGTAACTTTTTTAAAGAAATCAAAAATAGAGGCTTCAAAGTATATTTTTTATCTAATGTCAATACATTTGATTTACAATATAATAAAGAAAATTTTAGTATTTTTAAATTAGTAGATGGAGCAGTATATTCCTGCGAAGTTGGCTGTGTAAAACCAGAAAAACGTTGTTATGAAATATTATTAGAAAAATATCATTTACTACCAAAAGAAAGCATTTTTCTTGACGATAATATAACGAATGTAGAAGTAGCAAGCACGCTTGGCATACATAGCATTTATTTTGATACATTAGAGAAAGTGAAACAAAAAATAGAAAAAATCATATTAGAAGAAAAAAAGAATTAATAAAAAAGTAGCTAAATCGATTGAAATAGCTACTTTTCTTTGTTGCTAACGACGTAGATATTGACAACTCGTTAGCTCTCTTAACGATTGATACAAATATCACTCAATTTATTAAAGTATATCAAAGTATATCATAATTTTTGTAAATTACAACAAAATTTATAAAAAAACTCAGAGAAGTAACAAACTCCTCTGAGAAATCAATCCATTTGTTTTCAGATAAATACAAATTCTAAAAAATGCACTAAGAATATGCCTGTCCACATTCCGCTGTATAAGAATGCTTTTGAACGTTTTTCTCCTTCAATGACTATTGCTCTTATTATGTAACTTAGAGCTGACCATACTATCATAACAAGAAAAACGATATATAATGTTGTTCTTGCCATAAAGTCATCATGAAAGAATAGGTTGTACATAACTCCAGTGAATGCAGTCATTATAGTAATAAAACTTAACAAATCGTAAATAAAATTATTCACTATTTTTTCAATGATTGGTTTTATTTTTGCAGTTATGGGTTTTACTTTTTTGGATGTTTCTGATATAAATTGAGAAAATGAATGAGTATTAAAATACTCTTCTATACTGTGGATTTCAGAATAGAAAGCAACAAAAATAGCAACAAACCCAACAAAAGATATGCCCAATATTACAAAGAACCAAATTCTTGGATCAATATCGTAGTATTGCCGAATGTGATACTGAGCAATGAAAAATGCTACAACTGCCAAAATCGTTCCTAAAATTTTTAACAATTTCTTTTTCATAAAGTTCATCCTTTCTTAATGTGTTGTGGATTGATTTTTTATTCTAAATCATAAAAACTATAATTATCATACTACATAATTCCTTATTTGTCAATTTTTTTAAAACTCATACATATAGAAATTAATTTGTAGCATAGGACTTTGTCTTTTGTCATAAGTCCTAACCCCTATGAGTTTTGACCAACGGTACAAAACTTGGGGGATGATATAATACATATTGAAAATAAAGTAAAAAAAATACCATCCTTTTCAGAATGGTATTTTTTTATCTGTTTTATTAGTTCGAACAGATACGTCGTTGGTGCCGACGACGTAGATATTTACAACTCGTCATCGGCTCCATTGATAATTGATATAAAAATCAATCAATTCATTTAAATATTAAACTAATCTACCTTTAAGTTACATTTAACTGATTGTGAATTACTATTTCCATCATATTTTTTTATCGTCATTGTAATTGTATCACTAGTATTCATAAGTCCTATACAAGCTTGAGCTCCAGTACATTTTGCTCCAATAGGTGTTTCTTGTGGATATTTAGTAATGTCTCCTGGATAACTAATAGCCA
The DNA here is from genome assembly GCA_947626735.1 of uncultured Clostridia bacterium. Taxonomy (GTDB): domain Bacteria; phylum Bacillota; class Clostridia; order TANB77; family CAG-508; genus UMGS1663. The sequence goes on along the minus strand of CANQTK010000023.1, from coordinate 2,643 downwards.
TTTCTCCATTTGCATCTACAACAGAAGCATCTCCATTTTGACTTAAGTCAAAATATAATCCATCCATAAAATCACTTTCATATCCTAAATTTTCGTAACTATATGTAATAATTACAACTTGTTGAGGGTTTTCATCAGCAAATTGATTTCTATCAGATGTAGTTGAAACAGAATCTATTGTTAATTTCCATTGACCGTCAACAGTCCATGTATCACCAACACTTAATGTTTGCGTTGCCACAGATTGTGTATCATTTCCTTTATTAGAACCACTATTACTAGTAACTGTTCCTGTATTATCAGAGCTTGAACCTGAAAATAAAATTATACAACCTAATACTGATAAAATTACACCAGCTATAGCCATCCCTTTTCCTTTTTTCTTAACAATTGAAATAATTCCTAAAACGATTGCAATTACTCCACAAATCAAAGAAAAATCTTTAAAAATTGAAAAAGAAACTAGAAAACTTATTATTCCTAATATTAAAGACGCAACTCCCATTTTTATACCCCCTTTCCTTTATATTCAAATAGACTATATCATAAAAAAATTATAAATTCAATATATTTTGACAAATTTATATATTTTTATTTAGATAAAACTTAATAATTTTTAATGGTATTAAGTTATTTATATTTTAACTTTATAATTTATATATGAATAATTTTTAAATTATTAAGAAATATAAATAGAAGGAGGGCATGTAATGACTTCTATGGAATTAGTAGGTCTTAATACCAAATGGTATAGATATCAAAATAATTTAACACAAGAACAATATGCCAATAAAACAAAATTTAAGATGGCATATATAAGTGTAATAGAAACAGGAAACGCTAATTTAACTTGTAAAAACATCGATTTTATAGCAAAATCCTTTAATATAAAGCCTATTCTTTTATTTGATGAAAAAACAGCAAAATTAGCAAAAAAGCTACCTATTCGAGTAGATATGTATAGAAAAATATAACTTTTATTTATGAATTATATTACTTTTGTTAATAAAACGACTGATGACCAGTAGAAACTACTGGTCATCTTTCATAGCAATTTAACTGGGATTTTCATCCCTTTCATAGCAATCATTTTTGACTACTTTCTAATACTATGATACTATATTTTATTCCAAAAGTCAATATTTTATACAATGAATTATTTAATATTATGTGTTTTTATTGCCTAATTCTATTGAAATTTTTTTTGCAATAGAATCCATATCAACACCATCCAATGTACCTATAGTACCATAAAAATTAACTCTTAGCATACTAATCTTTTTCATTCTAGTAATTCTAGCCCACCTTAACATATTTCTAAAACCATTTATTTTAGAAAGTTCTATTATTTCGGTAATATCATTTTTTCTTTTTTGACATTCTTCTTCTGTTATTTTATTATTTTTTAAATCTTGTTCAATTTTTATATATTCAGTTGGCTTTTTTGACGATATTGGAACCACAAATAAATCATTATCAAAGTTTTTCAATATAACAGCTGGATGCATACCTCCAAATTCATTTCCTATATTAAATCCAAAATCTATCCAAATAACATTACCTCTTTTAAATAAAATATATTTCATTAACTTTTTAACTTCATCTACTGATATTTTAGGATTACTAAAAGTATATTTGTTTTCATTAAAAGTATAATTTTTTTTGATAATATCTTTTATGATCTTATTTGACTTATTAACTGTATATTGTGTAATAACATAATTTGGAAGTGTATAATTTATTACATTTGTATAAATATAATTATTGTCTTTTTCATTTATAACCCTTTCGGTTTTATCTTTTATCCAAGTAAAATATAATTTTCCTCTTTTTTTATCTATATCTTCTACTAATGATTTTCTAAAAATTCTTAATTTTTTCAAACATTCTAAATATGCTTTTTTCACTATATTTGATTTCCTCCTATTAAAGTTTGATATATTATATCACGTTTTGACCTTTTTTCCATAGTTTTTATACAATTTATACATAAATCAATTCGCTAAACACAATTTCCTCTGCTTGATTTTTTATAGTATTCATTGTTCCTACCCAATATAATTGGTCTGTATTTTTCATATCTTCTGTCAAATTGCTTTTTTCTTTTAGTTGGTTTATTATCTGTTCAACTCTAGTTTCAGCTTTTTCTTGTATTTCTTTTAAATGTAAATTTAATGTTCCATCCATTAGCATTGTCATATAATCAGCTTTTTTATGTTCTTTCAAATATTTTAACCTCATTCTGCCATACTTATTTAAATTGATTTTCTCTTGTTTTGGTAATGTTAAATTTGGTATATAATAATCTCCTTTTCTTGTATATTCAATTCCCGTTTTTTCATCTATAAATTTTTCTTTTAATTCAATATTTTCCATAACTTCAATTCCTCCTAATTCAAATTAAAATCATTTTTCTTTTTGTCCTTATTTTGTTTGCTTTCAGTTGGTATACTTATTTTTCTATAAATGTTATTAGCGATTTCATTATCATTATTATCAAATATACCATTTTTATATAAATCATCACTTACAATTTTATAGTTTTCATCTTTATCATAGCAAATCTTCTTATGAAAGTGATTCATAATATTATACCAAAAGCCTTTGAATTTCTGTAACTCTTGTTTTAGTCTTTCTTTTTCA
>CANQTK010000022.1 GCA_947626735.1 uncultured Clostridia bacterium | reverse complement strand
TATGTTTTTTCAATATCTTTTTTTAAAAAAATTAATGCAGACATTTTATTTTTTGCCTACATTAATTTTACACTTACGATTACTTCTTTAGCAAGCATTTTTCATCATAAAATTTCGACCAAAAATGCAGAATAAATAAAAAAGAAAACTTGCTACAATTTTCAAACTATTATATAATGCTAGTATAAAAATATTTAAGTAGATACCATTTTATCTTCGAACAAAGTAAGAAAGGATGAGTAAAAAAATGCAAGACACCATAATTTATTTAATTAGACATGCAGAAACAATTGATGAAAATGGAATAAGAAAAACAGACGAAACAATGCAAGAAATCAATGAAAAAGAAATATTATCAATTGAAGGAGAAGAAGATTCAAAAAAATTAAGTGAAAATGTAGAACTACAGAATATTGATATAATTTGGTGTAGTAGTTACACGAGGGCAAAACAAACAGCCAAATACATAGCAAATAAGAATAAAATGCAATACAACTTAGATAAAAGATTATGCGAAAGAAAACTGGGAAATATTGAAGACTTAGCAAAATTTATGAATGATAAAACAACAAGAGACCCTTCTCGTGAACAATTAGCATTTCCAGACTTTAAAACTCGTGATGGTGAAAGTGCAAACGATACTAATAAAAGAATGAATGAATTTATAACAGAAACACTAAAAAATTATAATGAAAAAAGAATAGTTATTGTAAGCCATGGTGGAGCAATTAAATTTTATTTACTTAGTTATTGTAAAGTAAATAAAAATTTAAATTTAGAATATAAAGGAAAAGAGTTAAATATAACTTCGCCATGTTTATTAAAATTAACATTTAGAAAAGATGAATTAATAAATTTAGAGCAAATTGTTATATGCATTAGGAAAAAGTTTTATAAAAATCAAAAAATCCCTCAATATAATTGAGAGATTTTTTTAATATAATAGTTATCTGATTATAATATATTCAAAAAATTTTTTTTGGAACTTTGTCAAGCAATTAATTTGTTCATGCGTATAATTATTATCTCTATTACTGTTTCTTCATTTCCTCATAACGTTTAACCTTTTGTGTAGTAGTCTTAGCAAGAGGCTCTGTTGTAACAATAATCTCCTTAATATGCTTAACATCTGGCAAAGTTTGGTTAACCTCTTTTATAGCTTTCCAAATAATTTCTTTTTTCTCATCGGCAGTTTTATCTCCATACAAATTATGCATTGTCTCCTCATTGTAAACAATTTTAGCACAAAGGGTAGTATCCATAGAATCTTTATTACGAGCAAACACCATACTTTCTTCTACCATTGGCAATTGATTAAGAAGAATTTCTAACTCTTGAGGGTAAACATTCTTACCATTCTTTAAAACGATAACATCATTCTTTCTACCACAAATATATAAGAAACCATCTTTATCTAAATAGCCATAGTCACCTGTAGAAAACCAACCATCTTTTAAGCATTTATTTGTTTCTTCTTCATTTTCATAGTAACCAAGCATAACGCTTGAACCTTTTACAGTAATCTCTCCAACTCCATTTTCATCTGGATTTACAATCTTTACTTCAAAATTAGGAAGTGGAAGGCCAATAGAGCCAGGTCTTTTTTCTTTATCTGTTTCTGCTGAAACAACAGGAGAAGTTTCCGTTAAACCATAGCCTTGAATTAATTCAACTCCAAAATCATTAAAACCTTTAATAATCTTCTTATCTAATGGAGCAGAGCCTACAAAAACAACCCTTAATTTTCCACCAAATTTATCAATAATAGGTTTAAACACTTTTCTTCTTATATCTATTTTTACTTTAGCAAGTGCATTAGTAATCACTATCATTGTTTTCATAAGACCTTTTTTGCCTTGTTCTTCTAATCCCTTCCAAATTTTTTTATAAACATTTTCTAGTACTAAAGGAACAGCAACAAAAACGCTTACATGATATTCATTCATATTCTTTTGAATATATTTTAAACCATCACAAAATGCAACAGTTACACCATGATAAATACCAAAAAGGAAAGTAATAGTACATTCAAAAGTGTGGTGAATTGGTAAAAAAGAAAGTAAAGTATCAGTTGGATACATTTTTACATAAGACGAAATGGCCACAATATCACTACAAATATTACTTTGAGAAAGAAGAACACCTTTAGAAATACTTGTTGTTCCAGAAGTAAAAAGTAAAATAGAAACAGCATTTGGATCAATCGTAACTTCATCATAAAGCTGATTTCCTTCTTTTCTTAAAGTTGCTCCTTGTAATAATAAATCGTTATAGCATAGTACATTTTCACGAGAAGTATTTTCCATACTAATAATATACTTTAAATTGCTATCCGTTAATTCTAAAATAGAATCAAGATATTTTTCTTCACAAACAATAGCCTCTGCTTTACTTCTTAGAATTAAAGATTTTAACTCATTTGCAGGTAAAGCCTTATCTAATGGAACAATAATCATACCTCCAGTTGTAACTGCTAAATAAGTAGTACACCATTCATAGCGATTATTTCCAATAACAGCCACTTTTTTACCGGTTAAACCCATTTCTAATAATTTGGTAGAAAATGCTTCCACATCATTTTTAAATTCTCCGTATGTTTTGCTAACATATTCAATCTCTTCACCATTTTTTCTTTTATATTTATAAGCAACGTTCTCTGAATACTTTTCAGAAGCTCTATTAAGTAATTCTCTAAAATCTCTTATATTATCTACTTCATATACAATTCTGCTTTTTTCCTTTTTCATATTTTTCTCTCCTTTTCATTTTTAACATTTTCCATTTCATTTTACAATAAAAGGAAATTTTTTGCAACAATTTTATTGCTTTTTAAAACTAGTTAGTATATACTTTTTGTAGTAAACATTGAGTTGAAACGTATAAAGGAGCATAGGCTATATGGAAAAAAATATTTATGCATTAACAAATCCACAAAAATCAATATACTTAACAGAAGAATATTATAAAGGAACAAATATTAACAACATCGCAGGAACCTTAACAATAAAACAACCAGTACAATTTGATAAACTTATTTTAGCCATAAAGCAACTTATTAAGCAAAATGATGGATGTAGAATTATGCTTTCCAATGAAGAACAAGAAGTAAAACAATGGATAGCACCTTACCAAGATTTTCAAATGGAAATAATAGATGTTGCTTCAGAAAAGGAACTTTCTGAACTTGCAAGAAAAATAACAGCAAAACCATTTGAATTATATAATCGTTTTTTATTTAAATTTGTATTATATCGTTTTCCAGATCATCATGGTGGTTTTGTTGTTAATATGCACCATTTAATTGCAGATTCTTGGACATTAGGCATTGTGGTAAATGAAATCATAGAAATTTATTCTGCGTATTTAAAACAAGAAGAATACCAAGAAAAAGATACTACTTTATACTCTTATACAAATTATATTACAACAGAACAAGAATACAAAAAAAGTGATAAATATCAAAAAGATAAGGCATATTGGGAGGAAGTTTTTTCTACAATTCCAGAAAATGCCACTATTCCAAGCATTCAAACAAATGCTACATCAAATAGTTCTACAAAAGCACTAAGAGAACAACTATCAATTCCTTCTGATTTATTAAGCCGTATCAAGGAATATTGCACTAGTCAAAAAGTTTCTGTATATAATTTTTTAACCGCAATTTTTTCGATGTATATTAGTCGCGTGTCAAATTCAGAAGATATTTGTGTTGGTACCCCTATTTTAAATCGTACCAATTTTAAAGAAAAAAATACAACAGGAATGTTTATCAATACATTACCTCTTAGAGTTAATGTTAATACTTCTATGACTTTTCAAGAGTTTGTAAATTCAGTTATGACAAACTCTATGGCATTACTAAGACATCAAAAATACTCTTACCAAAATATAATAGAAGACTTAAGAAAAAAACAAAACAATTTGCCAGCATTATACCAAATTATGATTTCATACCAAATTACGAAAATAAATAAAGAGCAAGAGAGCATTCCTCACGAGTCTATTTGGTATTTCAATGAAAATACAGCAGATGATATTGATATTCACATCTTCGATTTAAATGATACCAATGAACTTAACATTGCATATGATTACAAAATAGAAAAATATACTTCGCAAGATATGAAAAATATTCATAACCGAATTTTGTATATGATTGAGCAAGTTCTAAATAACGAGACAATCCATCTTTCTGACATTGAAATTGTAACATTAGAAGAGAAAAACCAATTGATTTATGATTTTAATAATACGAAATTAGATTATCCTAGAAACAAAACTATAATCGAACTTTTTGAGGAGCAAGTAAAACTTACTCCTAATCATGTTGCGCTTGTTTTTAAAGATGAAAGTTTAACTTACCAAGAATTAAATGAAAAGGCAAATCAGTTAGCTCATTATCTAAAAGAGAATGGGGTTAAAAGTCATGACATTATCAGTGTTTGTATGAATAAAAATATTTCTTTTATTATTTCAATTTTAGCAGCTTTAAAATGTGGTGCTGCGTACTTACCTATTAACCCAAGTTATCCTTTTAATAGAATTAATTATATTGTGGAAAATAGTAAATCAAGTGTATTTATAACAGACACAAATTATAATATAGATTTAACAAAAACACTTAATTTTAACAATATCAATTATTCAAAATATAATAAAAATAATTTAGAAGTTCCTATTACAAGCGATAGTTTAGCTTATGTTATCTATACATCAGGTTCAACAGGTAATCCAAAAGGAGTAATGGTTACACATCAAAACTTGGTCAATTTTTTATTTAGTTTTAATCATTGCTTTAACAATAAATTTGGAAATAAAGATAATTGTTTATCCTTAACCAATATTTCATTTGACGTAAGCGTATGTGAAATATTTACACCTTTAGCATTTGGTGCTACATTAGTTTTATATCCAGAAGACACACTAACAAGTATACCTCTTTTATGCGATATATTAAATAAAAATAAAATAACCTTTCTTTATATTCCACCTAGTGTACTTAATGATGTTGCAGATTTTATTATTTCAAAACAACTAATGGTTTATGTTGATAAATTACTTGTAGGAGTAGAAGCAATAAAAAACTCTACTCTAAATAAATTTTTAGAAATAAATAAAAATATGGAAATAATAAATGGATATGGACCTACGGAAACAACGATTTGCACTACATTTTATAAATATCAATATTCTCACAATTATAATAAAAACGTACCAATAGGTTCTCCTATTTCTAATAGCAACATATATATTTTAGATAAAAATAATAATATTTTGCCAATAGGTACTATAGGCGAATTATGTGTTAGTGGTGATAATATAAGTAAAGGGTATTTAAATAATACAGAATTAACTAATAAATCATTTATTCATAATGAAAAAATAAGTGAAGCAACAATCTATAAAACTGGAGACTTAGCATATTGGACACAAAATGGAACGTTATCATTTATTGGTAGAAATGACTCACAAATCAAATTTAAAGGACACAGAATAGAATTAAACGAAATAAATAATACTTTAAAAAAGATAAATTCTATTACTAATTCTTATACCTTAATAAAAAAAGTAAATAATATAGATAGTATTTGTTGCTATATAACAACAAATGAAAATATTAATGTAGATGACATATATGAAAACTTATCTAATAATTTACCTTATTATATGATACCATCACATATTATTCCTATAGATTCTTTTCCTTTAACGCTAAATGGAAAAATAGATAAAAGTAAGTTACCAGAGATAGTGATATCTACATCTGTTGATAATACACAAAAGAATTATAATGAAACAGAGCTTTCATTAATACATATTATTTGTAAATTATTGAATATTGAAAATGTGGATATACAAGATGATTTATTTAATTTAGGTTTAGACTCTTTGTCTGCAATAAAATTAGTAACAGAAATTTATAATACTTTTAATATTGAGATACTAATTAAAGACATTTTTGAAAATGCTAGTATAAAAAAATTATCTAAATTAATAAACTCATTCTCAAATACAAATAAAATTATTATACCAAAAACAGAAAAACAAGAATATTACCCAGTATCTTCTGCACAAAAAAGAATGTACTATGCCTCTAGTTTAGATGATAATTCTTTAGTATATAATATTGCAGGTGGAATTATATTAGATAAAATACTAGATAAAGAAAAATTAGAACAATGCTTTAATACCATTATCAATAGACATGAATCTTTACGCACCTATTTTGAAATAGTAGATGGTAATATTGTACAAAAAATATTAGAAAAAATAGATTTTAAATTAGATTTTGAAAATGTTAATACAAACGACGTTGATAAATTATTTCATGATTTTGTAAAACCATTTCACTTAAATAAAGCACCATTATTTCATGCAAAATTAATTAATATAAATAATGAAAAATCTTTCTTATTACTAAATATGCATCATATTATAAGTGATGGTACATCTTTGTCTATTTTAATAGACGAACTATGCAAACTATACAATAATGAAGGCAATTTACCAGAACTTACAATTAATTATAAAGACTTTGCAGTATGGGAAAATCATAAAATAAATTCAGACGAATTTAATACAGACAAAGAATTTTGGGTAAATCAATTTCAAGATGAAATACCTTTATTAAATATGCCTACAAATTATACAAGGCCTAGTGTGCAAAGCTTTGAGGGAGATAATGTATTCTCACAAATAGATAGTAACTTAACATCAAAATTAAATGAAGTATCAAAGCAATTAAGTATCACACCATATATGTTATTATTAAGTGTATACTATATCCTTTTATATAAATACACAGGACAAAACGACATTGTAGTTGGCTCTCCAATTATAGGTAGAGACAATGTTCAATTATCTAATATAATTGGTATGTTTGTAAATTCACTTGCACTAAGAAATAAAATAGATTCCTCTATGTCATTTAAAGGTTTTGCAACAGAAATAAAAAATAATTGCTTAAATGCGTTTGAACATCAAACATATCCATTTGATGAATTAGTTAGCGCACTAGAAATAAAAAGAGATACTAGTAGAAATCCACTTTTTGATACAATGTTTATTTATCAAAATAATGGTAACGTTAGTCCAAGCCTTGATGGAGTAAAATCAGAAGTATATACACCAAAATCAAATATTGCAAAATTTGATTTATCATTAGAAATAATACCAGAAAATAATGGTTTAAATCTTCGTTTTGAATATTGTACAAAGTTATTTAATAAGGACTTTATTACTAGATTATCAAAACACTATTTAAATATTTTACAAATGGTTATTAATGAAAATGATATCAAAATAGCCGATATTGATATGCTTTCAAAAGAAGAAAAAGAGCAAATAGTAAACGACTTTAATAATACGAAAGTAGATTATCCAAAAGATAAAACGGTGATACAATTATTTGAACAGCAAGCCGAACAAAATCCGGATGGAATTGCGGTTATTTTTGAAGAGCAAAAATTAACATATAAAGAATTAAACGAAAAAGCAAACCAAATGGCTCATTGTTTAATAGAAAATGGGGTAAAAAATAATGATATTATAAGTGTTTGTATGAATAAAAATATTCCATTTATCATTAGTATTTTAGGAATCTTAAAATGTGGTTGTGCTTATTTACCAATAAATCCTACATATCCTATAAACAGAATCGAATATATTGTTACAGATAGCAATTCAAAAATATTTATTACAGATACAAATTATGAAATAAAAGGTGCAAAAATCTTAACATATAATACGATAAATTTAAATAAATACGAAAATAGTACAATTCCAAGCAAAATAAATAATAATGACTTAGCTTATGTAATATATACATCAGGCTCAACAGGAAATCCAAAAGGGGTAATGGTTACACATCAAAACTTAGTAAACTTCTTATTTAGTTTTAATAATTGCTTTAAAAATAAATTTGGAAATAAAGATAATTGTTTATCTCTAACCAATATTTCATTTGACGTAAGTGTATGTGAAATATTTACACCTTTAGCGTTTGGCGCTACATTGACCTTATATCCAGAAAATACACTAACAAGTATTTCATTATTAAGTGACATTTTAACGAAAAATAAAGTAACATTTTTATACATTCCACCTAGTGTACTAAATGATGTAGCCGACTATATTATTGCTAACAATATAAAAGTATTTGTTGATAAATTACTTGTAGGAGTAGAAGCAATAAAAAATAGTACGTTAAATAAATTCTTAGAAATAAATAAAGATATGGAAATTATAAATGGATATGGACCTACGGAAACAACGATTTGTACTACTTTTTATCCATATAAAAAGTCTAATAACTTAAATGAAAATGTTCCAATAGGATATCCAATATCAAATAGTAAAATATTTATATTAGATAAAGACAACCATATTGCACCAATAGGGGTAATAGGAGAACTATGTGTAAGTGGAGATAATGTAAGCAAAGGATATCTAAATAGTGAAGAATTAACAAAAAAATCATTTATTAATAACGAAAAAATAAGTGAAGCAACAATCTATAAAACGGGAGATTTAGCATATTGGACGCAAAATGGAACATTATCATTTATTGGTAGAAATGACTTACAAATAAAATTCAAAGGACACAGAATAGAATTAAACGAAATAAATTCTACTTTGAAAAATATAACCAATGTTACGAACTCTTATACAATGATAAGAAAAGTGAATAACATGGATAGTTTGTGTTCTTTTATCACAACAAGTGAAAACATAAATATAGAGAATATCTATAGTTATTTAAAAAAGAACTTACCATATTACATGATACCTTCTCATATCATTATGTTAGAAACTTTCCCATTAACCTTGAATGGAAAAATAGATAAGAAAGCTTTACAAGAATATGAAATTGCAACTATAGAAAGATTAAATTATGTGGCACCAGAAAATGAAACACAAAAATTATTCTGTGACACTTGGGAGAAACTATTAAATACAAAAGTTGGTATTACAGATGATATCTTTGAATTAGGTGCAGACTCTTTACTTGCTATTAAATTCAAAGTGGAGTTATTATCACATAATATAAATATAGAATATGCTGATATTTTTAAATATCCTAGCGTAAAAGAATTATTAGAGGCAAAGAGTGTTACGGCGGTAGAACAATCAGATTCTTATCATTATGATGAAATCAATAAAATATTAGAAAAAAATAATATAGAAAATGGTAAAAATAAGATAACAAATAAAACAAATAATGTTCTTCTATTAGGTTCAAATGGATTTGTAGGAATGCATATTTTATATAATTTCATCAAAAAAGATCATGGAAAAATCTATTGTATTGTTAGAGATAAAAACAAAATGTCTGCTAGAACTAGAATTTTAAATGCGATACATTTTTATTTTGATAGCGAGTTAGATGAATTCATTGATAATAGAATTATCCTTTTAAAAGGGGATATTACCAAAGAAAACTTTGGTTTAAATACAGAATTATACAATGATATAGTAGATAGTGTTTCTATTGTTATTAACTCAAGTGCAAATGTTAGACACTATGGTAATTTTAAAAATTTCGAAGACATCAATATTGGTCTAACACAAAAGGCTATTGAATTTTGCGAAAAATATAATAAAAGGTTAATACAAATTTCTACTACTAGCGTTAGTGGAGAAGTAAATAAAAATGAAAATATTATTTTTTCAGAAAATAACTTATATATTGGGCAAAATTTAGATAATGTATATGCAAAAAGTAAATTTGAAGCAGAAAGAATCATTTTAGAACATATTTCAAAAGGGCTAAAAGCACAAATATTAAGACTTGGAAATATCACAAATAGATATATTGATGGAAAATTCCAAATAAATCCTAATGAAAACGCTTTTATAGGTAGAATTCAATCTTTCATAAAATTAGGTATTATTCCAGATTATTTATTAAATGCAAAATTGGAATTTACACCTGCTGATTTATGCGGACTTGCCATTGTTACTATTATGCAAAACTATGTACTAGATTTTAGTGTATTTCATCTTTGCAACAACAATTATATAACGATGAAAGATTTTGTTAAGACATTAAGAAAATATAATATAAATTTAAAAGTTGTTAATAATAAGGAGTTTAATAAAATAATAAAAGATACATTACTTGATGAAAGTAAAAAGAATATTTTATCAGGTATTATCAATGAATTAAATTCAGATAATAATTTTGAAATTCATGAAAACATCAACATTTTATCTGAATTTTCTAGAAGTTTTTTATATAATATTGACTTTAATTGGCCAAAAATAGATAATAGTTATATAGAAAAATATATAAAATATTTTAGAAATATAAAATTTATTTAGGAGGAACTATTATGGAAAATACATTTCTTTTACTTTTAATGATAATATCTGAACTTTTATTAGTAGGGCTAGGATTTGCTTTAAGAAAAGAGAAAAAAAGTCAGTTAAAAACTGTATTTAATCTTTGCTTACTGTGTTTATTCATTTGGACATTATGTTCAATTTTACAATTACTATTTCAAAATACTAATATAGACCCATTTTTTTGGGAAAAGTTAGATAGTTTTGCAATTTGTCTTTCACCTGTTGCTTTTCTTGCTTTAGGAAAAGTATTTGCTAAAACAAAAATTACTATAAAATGGTATCATTTACTTTTATTAGTTATACCAATAATCTCAATTGTTATAATATTTACAAACGATTATCACCATTTATATTATAAACAATATTCTACTATTATGAGTGAAGTTGTTACAGGAGATTATTTTATTATTCATACTATATATACATATATACTTTATGGAATTAGTATTTATTATTTATTAAAATATTCAATTAAAAATTCAGGATTCTTCTCAAAACAATCATTGCTTATAACACTAGGAATATCTGTACCTTTAATCGTTAACTCTCTAGGTACATTTGGAATTGTTGCATTACCTATGTGTATTACATCAATATGTTTCTCATTTTTAGCATTTTTCTTTGCTATTGCTATATTCAAATTCAAATTCATTAGCATCACACCAATAGCAATGCAAAATATTGTAGATAAGATGTCAGATAGTTTCGTAGTTATAAATGAAGATAGTAATGTTACAGATTTCAATAAAACCTTTACCGATACCTTCAAAGTATCTCCTAATAAAGTAAGAAATACAAATATCATTGACTTACTAAAAAATGATATCAAATTTGAAGATGACTTAACAAATGTGGAAGATGCTATCAAGAAAGCAAGAACAACTCCTGAAATCATATACTTTGATAAAGAATTCAAAATAGGAAAACAATACTTTAGTATAGAAGTAAGCAACATTTCATCAAAGAAAAACTATTTAGGAACCCTAATCCTATTCAAAGACGTTACACAACATATGGAAGATATGCAAACCATCAAAAATAACCAAGACATGTTAATGGAAAGAGAACGTCTAGCATCACTTGGACAATTAATTGGTGGTATTGCGCACAACTTAAAAACACCAATCATGTCCATTGCAGGTGCTTCAGAAGGATTATCCGATTTAATCAAAGAATATGAAACATCTGTTGGAGACGCAGAAGTTACCGTCGATGACCACCATGAAATAGCAAAAGATATGAAAGACTGGATTAGCAAAATCAGAAGTTACACAGAATATATGTCAGACGTTATTACAGCCGTAAAAGGACAAGCTGTCACTTTATCAGAAGAACAAGCCGTTTCCTTCAATTTAGACGAATTAGTAAAACGTGTGGATATATTAATGAGACATGAACTAAAAAATGCATTAATCAATTTAAATACAAAAATGGAAATCGACCCTAACATTGAACTAAAAGGAAACATCAATAGCTTAGTTCAAGTTATCAATAACATGATATCCAATGCAATACAAGCCTATAAAGGAAAACCAAATGAGCAAATAGACTTAATCGTATCACAAACGAATAACGATGTAACAATCTCTGTAGTAGACCATGCAGGTGGACTTCCAAAAGAAGTAGAAGGAAAGCTATTTAAAGAAATGATCACAACGAAAGGAAAAAACGGAACAGGACTTGGATTATTTATGTCATACTCCACCATTCGTGCCCACTTTAACGGAAATATCACGTATGAAACAGAAAAAGGAGAAGGTACAGCCTTCCATATTATCTTACCAATGCAATAAACTGCATTTGGGGACGGAGGAAAAAAACAGGTCAAACAAGCAGGCAAATAAGAAACAAGAAGAACAGGAGGGACGCCCCTTTTCGTTCCATTTTGGAACGGTGGGGACACCCCTTCTTTTTTTTCTTTTTTCTTTTTCAATAAATTTCTAAAAAAAGACTAAAACAAAAAATAATGGAAAGAATGAATATAACATTAGAAAAAAGGAGAAAGAAAATGGTTCATTATAAAAAAGCAGGAAAACAAAAATTAAAAAATGCAGGACTTATTTTTGTCATTATGGTATTAACTTCTATTACCAGCATTTTTTGTTATAAAATCTATGAAGGCATTCAAATTAATACATATGAAACGCAAGGGGTAGAAGCAGAAAAAACCATTAAAAGTGTAGAGAAAATGAAAGAACAAGGTACACAAATTACAGATGTCATAGAAAAAGTAACTTCTTCTGTGGTAGGAATTTCAAAAATCAAAAATACAGGTAGTACAATTTTCTTACAAGATGGAACGACGCAATTAGGTTTAGGAACGGGTGTTATTGTATCCGAAAATGGTTATATTTTATCCAACGAACATGTGACAGGCGCTAAATATAGTAACTGCTATGTCACCTTAGAAAATGGAAGAAACTATAATGCTAATGTGGTTTGGTCAGATTCCAATTTGGATTTATCCATTTGTAAAATAAGTGTGAAAAACTTACCTTATGTAACACTGGGGGATTCGGCTAATGCCAAAGTAGGAGAAGCGGTTTATGCCATTGGAAATCCAATTGGCTATGAATTCCAAAGAACCGTAACAGCAGGTATTATTAGTGCATTAGAGCGTACCGTAAGAATTGATGAAAACGAAACTAGCACATACATGGAAGACTTAATTCAAACCGATGCTACTATTAACCCAGGGAATAGTGGAGGACCTTTAATTAATTTAGATGGTAATGTGATTGGCATTACTTCTGTTAAAATTACGTCAGCAGAAGGCATTGGGTTTGCGGTTCCCATTAACACCGTAAAACCAATTATAGAAGCTTATCTAAAAGAAGATACCTTTGAAGAAGCATCGCTTGGCATTTTTGCCTACGATAAAAATATGATTCCTTATTTAGAGGAAAACTTAGAAGTAAACAAAGGAATTTATGTTGGGCAAATCTCCTTAGATTCGCCAGCCAGAAAAACAGAGTTAAAAATAGGAGATATTATTACCAAAATAGATGATTTAGAATTAACGAAAATGTGTGACTTACGATGTTATATTTATACAAAAAAGCCAGGAGATGAGGTAACATTAACGATTTTAAGAAATAATAGTGAAAAACAAATAAAAGTGACATTAGGAAAAAAATAAAAATTATCGAAAAACGATAAAAAAGTATTGACAAACGAAAAATAAGAGTGTATGATAGAAAAAAACAAAAGGAGGAATTTGTATGAAACTAGCCGTTTTATGCAGTTTAACTTTGAGTATCTTACACTCTATTTTATTTTATGGGCAAAAGTGGGGAATTTCTGTATTTTTATTTACAACCGTAGGAATTTTTTTCTTAATTCAAATTTTAGAAAAAAATCAAAAAATAAAAAATAAAAAAGCATTATTATTATCCATTCCTATCATTCTTTTAAGTGCGACTTATTTTATTTTTCATCATCCCTTTTTTAACTTTTTTAATATGGTAGTGATTTTACTATTACTTCTTATCATGATTATTTTTTCTACCATTGGCACACTTAAAATCAATACCGTACTAGAAAATATTTTTATTTTAATTTTTGGACCAGCAGAAGAAATACAAAATGCAACAAGAGAAATTTCAAATTGTTTTTCAAATAAGAAAAAAGTAAAAGAGCAAAATCATCCTATTCTATGGAAGCAAATTGGAAAAGGAATTTTATATTCTTTACCACTATTAATTCTTGTTACTATTTTGTTAATAACAGCAGATAGCATGTTTGCTTCTATCTTCGAAAATATATTTTCGAAAATCTTTCATATCATAAATCTACAAACTATTTATGGACTTTTCTTTAGAATTTTGATAATCTTTGCTTTAACACTCTACTTCCTTGGCATGATCCTAAAAATAAAAAACAATGAATTAACAGAAGAGGGTTTTGCAAGCAATATAAAAATAAAAGTAGAAGGAATTACCTTCAATACTTTATTAACTTTACTAAATCTTATTTATTTACTATTTACCATGACACAAGCTATCTATTTAATAGAACAGATGAGATCATTAGGAGAAATTAACTATGCACAATATGCAAGAACCGGTTTCTTTCAATTAATGGCAGTATCCATTATTAACTTTGCTGTTATCTTAATTTCTAAAAAGAATACAGCAAAAGTTAGTAATTCGGTTAAAAAATATACAAAAGTAATGAATGTATTTTTAGCTATCTTTACCGTTGTTTTATTGGTATGCTCTGTCATCAGAATGAATTTATATGCACAAGAATATGGTTACACTTTTTTAAGACTTATGGTATACTTTATTCAGCTTACAGAATTAATTTTAATTATTCCAACGATGTTCTATATTGTAAAAGAAAAATTTTCAATTTTAAAATGGTACGCTGTTATATCCATTTCCATGTATGTGCTTGTTAATTTTATGAATGTGGACAGTATCATAGCAAAACGTAATATTGACCGATATTTTAAAGAAGCACAGGATGAAAAAAATAAAATTGACTTTTCTTATTTAAGCGAAAAAACATCCACAGATGCCATTCCAGAAATTGTAAGATTATTAGATACCAAAGATCCATCGTTAAAAGCAAGAGTCCATTATTATTTATTAACAGAATATGAAAAATTAAAAGCAGAAAAACAAAGTTTTCCATCTTGGAATTTATCCAAAGAGAGAGCAAAAAAAGAACTAGAAAAATTAAATTTACAAAATAGCGATTAATTTTATGAAACGAATAAAGAGTAAAATTCATAGAAAAAGGAGAAGTAAAATGAAAGTAACAGGAAAAAATAGTTTATCGAACGGAATTAAAATAGGATTACAATTTGTCTTTATCTTAGGAATTATGGTTATCGTCTTATTACCATTTTGGTTAAAATTATATTGCACCTATGTAAATACAAGTTTAGTTTATTTTCCTTCTTTAATTCTTTTATATGCATCTGGAATTCCAGGACTCATCATAGTAAAAGAATTTATAAAAATGTTTGATACTTTAAAACAAAATAATCCCTTTGTAGTGGAAAATGTAAAACATTTAAAAATATGTTCTATATGGTCATTCCTTATTAGCATAGAATATATCATTGGTGCCTTTGTAACAAAATCCGTCTTCTCTATTATTGTCATTGGTGTATTTATCATTGCATGGCTTGGTTTATATATTTTATCTGAATTATTAAAACAGGCAATCGAATATAAAGAAGAAAATGAATTAACAATATAAAAAGGAGGAGAAAACATGTCAATAGTAGTCAATTTAGATGTCATGATGGCAAAGAGAAAAATCTCTTCCTTAGAATTAGCAGAAAAAATAGGAATTACCACAGCAAATTTATCGATTTTAAAAACAAATAAAGGAAAAGCGATACGATTTTCTACTTTAGAGAATATTTGCAAAGTGTTAAATTGCCAACCAGGTGACATATTAGAATACAAAGAAGACAATTAAAGTATAAATCTCCTAATATTGGTAAAAATAAGTACCAATATTAGGAGGTATTTTTTTATGGATCAATCGTATTGGGTTTCCACTTGGATAGAAAAAAAGAAAGAATATCCAAAATTACAAGAAAAGAAACAAGCGGATATTGTGATTATTGGAGGAGGTTTAACAGGACTTACAGCGGCATATTATTTAACCAAAGTTGGAAAAGAAGTCATATTACTAGAAAAAGATAAAATTTGCAATCACACTAGTGGGAATACCACAGCGAAAATTACAAGTCAACATGGCTTATTTTATAACTATTTATTGCAATCGGTAGGAAGAACAGAAGCAAAGCAATATTTACAAGCAAATGAAGAAGCAATTCAAAATATAGCAAAGATAATCGAAGAAGAAAAAATAGAATGTGATTTTGAGTGGCAAGATGCTTACGTGTTTACTCAAAAACAAGAAGAGGTAGAAAAACTAAAAAAAGAAGTAGAAGCCTTAGAATATTTAGGTTTTGCAGCTGAATTTGTAGAAAATATCCCGATTCCTATCAAAGAAAAGGAAAAGCAAGAAAGCAAAGATTCCATTAATATTCAAAAGAAAGTACTGGGTGCGATTCGATTTAAAAACCAAGCACAATTCAATCCATGCCTTTATGCACAAGGGTTAGCCGATAAAATAGAAGAAAGAAAGGGGAAAATTTTTGAGAACACAAAAGTAGTGGATATAAAAAAGCAAGGAGACGATTATGAAATTTTAACAGAAGAAGTAAGTATCAAAGCAAAACAAGTCATTATCGCATCCCATTATCCTATGATTAACGCACCAGGATTTTATTTTATGAAAATGTATCAAGTGACATCTTACTTAATTGCGGTCGAAACCAAAGAACCATTATTTGAAGGCATGTATATTAATAGTGAAGATCCTACTATTTCTTTAAGAACAGCAAAACATGGAGATAAAAGACTGCTTATTATAGGTGGAATGGACCATAAAACAGGAGCAAAAATTGATTTAAAAGATAGTTATCGTAAATTAGAGGAAGTGGCAAAACAGCTATATCCTGACAGCAAAGTACTTTACCGTTGGAATACAGAAGATTGTATCTCTCTAGATAAAATTCCTTATATTGGAGAATTCTCTCATTTATGGCCTAACGTATATGTAGGAACAGGGTATAAAAAATGGGGAATGACCAGTTCCAATGTAGCAGCAAAAATCATAACGGATAAAATCTTAGGAAAGAAAAATAATAACGAAGAAGTATTTAAATCAACGAGATTAAAACCCATTAAAAATTATGAAGAATTAGGAAATATGTTAAAAGAGGTAAGTTATTCTGCTGTTTTTAATAAATTAGAAAAAATTCAAGAAGCCGTAAAAGATGTCAAACAAAACGAGGGAAAAATAGTAGAAGTAGAAGGAAAAAAAGTAGGAGTATATCGAGATGAAAAAGGAGAAATTTATGTTGTAAAGCCATATTGTACGCATTTAGGTTGTGAGCTTTCTTGGAATAACTTAGATAAGACATGGGATTGTCCTTGCCACGGTTCGCGTTTTACCTATGAGGGAAAAGCAATTTATGACCCATCTATCAAAGATTTAGAAAAATTTTATTTGCCTTCTTGAATAAAAAACTAAAATATTTTTAAGGATATCTTTCATAAGATAAGAAAAAGAGTTGCTAAATCATAAGCAACTCTTTTGAAATAGTTAAGTCTTTACTTGTTCAATAGCCATTAAAATCTCAGAAATTTCTTCAGGATTTTGAATGACTTCTTCCAAAGAAAGGGTTAAAACAGAACCAGCTTCATCATATAAAGAATAGGTGTCAGGGATATATAAAGTGGAGTAAGGGTATGATGTAAAGTAGCAGTAAAAGTTTGTTGTATCCATCAAAAAATGAGAGAAAGTATAAAAAGACTGCTCATTTAAATGAAGAAACATTTGCTGCCCATCCAAAGTAATTTTTACATAATCCAAACTAAAGATTCCCTCAATGACTTTTTCTTTCATATGAATAAACCCTGTATTAACCATGTTGTCAGTTTCTATTGTTGCCCGAGCCACTATTTCATTCATAAAGAAAACCTCCTTAAAAAGAATATATCTATATATTAACATAAAATAAATGAAAATGCAAATTTTATAAAAAATATGAAAAAGGTCTTGAAATTTGCAAGAAAATATGCTATGATAAATAAGTATTTGTAAGAAATACTTAACCTCGAGGTGTAGCGCAGTTGGTAGCGCGCGTGGTTTGGGACCATGAGGTCGCAGGTTCGATCCCTGTCACCTCGACCATAAAGAAAAATAAGAGGTTTATGAATACCTCTTATTTTTTATATTGGTACCCGTAGTTTAGCTGGATAGAATGCAAGGCTACGAACTTTGAGATCGGGGGTTCGAATCCCTCCGGGTACACCAAAAATAGAATCATATAAAAATGATTCTATTTTTTATTCGTTTTATTCTTTTGTTCCTACTGCTATAATCTTATTATGTGGGTTATACGTATCTTGAGAAAGAAGTGTTTTAGAAACAATTTCACCATTTTTCTTTAAAATACGATAGGCAACTGCTTTGCAGCCATTAGAACCACTTTGAATCACTTTCGTGGTTCCTTTTTTTAATGTTGCATCTTGTTTTTCTATTGTTTTATATTTAATATATTGTGTCACATAAGACTGTATTTCTACATCATAATCATTTTCCGTTTTTAATCCAAAAATTTGTACTGAAATTTTACCTCCAGAAACATTAGCAACGACTCTTATAGGATAATTTCTCGTATTTTTAAATTTAAAATCAGGACCGCCCCAAGAAACAGTAGCATCTCTACCAACAGGAACATAACCAGTATTAAATCCATGGTTTTGTCTTTCTGCAATTTCTAAATTGGCTAGTAAAACAGCATTGTATAAAGTAGAAGAAACTTGGCAAATTCCTCCTCCTATTCCCGTGGTTACTTCCCCGCCAGCGTAAACAGCAGCACTTTTAAAACCAGCACTAGCGGTTCTTTGTCCTACGGTTTGATTATAAGAAAAGGTTTCTCCAGGAAGAACAATGGTGCCATTAATTTTATTGGTAGCAAGTTTAATATTTGTCGTTCTATTTACATTGCTTGTGCTAAAAGTAGTAGAATAACTACCTAACAAGTCTGGAAAAGCCTCTATGCCAATTTGATTAGTCGTAATGGTAGGAGAAAGTACTTTTAAAGGAATAGAGCATTCTTCTGGAGAAGTTTCTAAAAGATTTTTGGCTTCTTCTAAAGAAATCGAAAAATCAATACCGTCGACATGTGGGTATAGGGCATAAGGATTTGTCGTATAATAAGCATCTTGTGGAGCACGATAAATCTCTTCGTGAATTTTATCTAAATTTAAATCATGAACGGTCTTATATTTGGTAGGAATGTCAATGGTATCAATTTGCTTTGTTAAATTATTAATCGCATAAATCATATTGGTTTTTAACTTTTCTTTATTAATAACAACGCCATTTTGTCCTTTCGAAAGTACTAAATTATTATTTTCAATATAATAGCTAGATTCTATAAATCGATCAGAAAAATTCATTTCCATCTCTGAAATTAACGAATCTATCGTACTTTCTGTATAGGAAAAACCGAGGATGAATATTATTTCCAAAAAGAGAAGAAGCTAAAATAGCATAATTATTTTGAAAAATATTTCCGTGACCTTCCTATCTGATAAGCCATATCAATACATTCTTCTACAGAAAAAGAAACATCAAATTGCTCAGGAAATACCGTTACTTCGTATTCATTATGTTTTAAAGTAATAGGTTGCGATAGTTTTTCATTTAAAGCAGCCGATACTTTTTGCAAAGCTTCTTCTTTGGTTAAACCAGAAACGTTAATATTATTAATAGATACTCCATTAATAATGGTAGAAGAATGACTAGTAACAAGAGCAAAAACAGTAGAAAATAAGCAAAACAATAATAAAAGAATGACACAAGCAAGTGAAAGGGCAATTACTGTTTTATGAGATTTCTTTTTGCTACAAGTAGTGACCTTTTCTTCTTGATTGGTAGTATTTGTTTGAGTTTCTTCTACCTCATTTTCTACAGAGGATACTAAATCCTCCTTTTCTTCTTGTTCTATGTTTTCCTTTTTCATAAAGGCTTGTTCATTTTCTTTTACATCTACGGCATTCGTAGACATCTCTAATTCCTCTTGCTCTATTTGGTCCTGCTTTTTTGAGGAATCGTTATTTGCACAATCCTTGAAATTTTCTTCTTTTTCTAAAACAACTTGATTATTCTTATTTTTCTTTTTACTCATTTTTCTGTCTCCATTTAAGTTTTATTTTCTACAAAAAACATCATAAATCCTTTTTTATTAAACACCAAAATACGTTCTTTGTAAAGAAAATTTGTACATTATATGAAAAAATTTTTAAGGTATTCATTTATATTTTTAGAAAAAAAGGAGATATTAAAAAAAGGTAGAAAAAAATAAATAGTCATGATATAATACAAAAAACAAAAGAAGGGAAGGATGATAAAAATGACAGAAGCAGAAAATTTAAAGGAAAAGTTGTTTCGAAAAACGAAAACAGGGTGGGAAACCATAGATAAAAAAACCAAAGAAGAGATTTTTTCTTATTGTAAAAATTATATGGATTTCTTAAATGTTTCCAAAACAGAAAGAGAAATTATTAAAAGTGCTAAAAAATTAGCAGAAAAAAATGGATTTAAAAGTATTCAAGAATATCAAACCTTAAAAGCAGGCGATAAAGTCTATTATAATAATCGTGATAAAAGCATGTACTTAGCAGTAATAGGCCAAGATTCTATCGAAAAAGGAATTAATATTATAGGAAGTCATGCTGATTCTCCAAGACTAGATTTAAAACCAAATCCTTTATATGAGGACAGTGATTTTGCTTATTTTAAAACACATTACTATGGTGGTATTAAAAAATATCAATGGACCACCATTCCACTTGCCATTCATGGTGTCATTGTAAAACCAAATGGAGAAAAAATAGAAGTCGTACTTGGAGAAGAAGAAACAGATCCAATCTTTACTATTACCGATTTATTACCACATTTAGCAACAGAGCAAATGGAAAGAAAATTAAAAGAGGGAATTAAAGGAGAAGACTTAAATCTTTTAATTGGTAGTATTCCATATGAAGGTAAAAAAGGACCAGATAGTGTCAAATTAAATATCATGTCTATTTTAAATGAAAAATATGGAATTACTGAAATGGACTTTGTAAGTTCTGAGTTAGAAATTGTGCCAGCTTTTCGTGCAAGAAGTATGGGACTTGATAGCAGTATGGTAGCAGCTTATGGACAAGACGATAAAGTATGTGTATATACTTCCTTAACAGCATTACTTGCTTTAGAAAATCCAAAAACAACTGCCGTATGTATTATTTCTGATAAAGAAGAAATTGGAAGCATGGGAAATACGGGTATGGAATCTCATGTATTTGATACTTTTATTTCAGAAATTTTAAATAAATTAGAAATTAATAAACCAAATTTATTAGATCAAGTATTTTGTAACTCTAAAATGTTATCTGCCGATGTCGATGCAGCCTATGACCCAATTTATGCAAGTTCTTATGAAAAAAATAATGCAGGATTTTTAGGAAGAGGAATTGGACTTAACAAATATACGGGGGCAAGGGGAAAATCTGGGGCATCTGATGCCAATGCAGAATTTGTTGCCATGATACGTAATATTTTTGAAAAAGAAAACGTTGCCTATGAATTTGCAGAATTAGGAAGAGTGGATTTAGGTGGTGGAGGAACCATTGCTTATATCTTAGCTGACAAAGGAGTTGATGTAATTGACTGTGGCGTTCCAGTTCTTTCTATGCATGCACCATATGAAGTAACAAGTAAATTTGATATATATGAAGCTTATCGAGCTTACTCTGCTTTTTGGAAAAATTAAAAGAACCAAACAAGAGGGACGCCCCTTTTCATTCCAAAAAGGAACGCTGGGGACACCCCTGACAAAAATATTAGCAATAAACAATAAAAAAATCACTATATAATATGTATAGTGATTTTTTGGTGAGATAAACTTTAATCTACATATATAACAATACAAAAAATAACTAATACATTAGAAAAATCAATTTCAGAAATATATACATAGAGTATAAAAGAAATTGATCATACAAATTGACAGAAAAACAACAAAAATATATAATGTAATTATGAAAAGTAGAGAATTGCAAAATTTAAAAAGTCAAGTAGTCGCAATACTTTTATGATTTTGCAAATAGTGATAATGAAAAAGAAAGGAGAATAGGATTATTTGTTATATTTCAATAATCCTATTTATAAAATGAAAAATACAAAAGTTAATTTGAAACGTATACACATTGGGATTATAATAGTAGGAATAATATTTATATCCTTATCCATATTTCATACAAGTTTATGGTTTGACGAAAGTTATTCTGTAGGAATGGCAAGCAAAAGCTTTCTTGATATATATTTAATTGGTAGTAATGATGTACATCCCATATTATATTATTATATATTACATATTTTTTATTTAATATTTGGTGCAAACTTATATGTATATAGGGTATTATCTATGATACCACTGGCAATATTAAGTATGATTGGCTATACGCATATAAGAAAAGACTTTGGCGAAAAAGTAGGATTATTATTTTCTTTTTTTACGCTTTTTTTACCACTCAATTGTGTATATTCTGGAGAAATTAGAATGTACACTTGGGCAATGTTATTCGTAAGCTTAATGGCAATTTACGCATATCGAATTTATCTAAAATCATCTTACAAAAATTGGATTTTATTTGCTATTTTTAGTGTTTCATCAGCATATATACACTATTATTCATTAGCAACCGCTTTTATTATTAATTTAATATTGTTGATTTATTTTATAAAAAAAGCAATAAATGAA
The DNA here is from genome assembly GCA_947626735.1 of uncultured Clostridia bacterium. Classification (GTDB taxonomy): domain Bacteria; phylum Bacillota; class Clostridia; order TANB77; family CAG-508; genus UMGS1663. The sequence goes on along the minus strand of CANQTK010000022.1, from coordinate 1,324 downwards.
CGAAAAAAAGATAGTAAGTCTAAAATTTATACTATGGAACTAAAATGCTTTACTATTTCAGCAATTTCACAGATTTTAATATATTCACCATGGCTAATATGCGTTTGGCAACAAATTTTAGGATTATCAAATGGATTTTGGATTAGTCGTCCAACCTTAAAATTATTTTTGGAAATATTTATTTTTCAATTTACAGGAAATTTAGATGTAAAATATATCAACCAAACTATTGCAATTTTATATGGAGTAATTACATTAGCATATACTATTTATTGTATTATTAGAATGCATTTCAAAAAGGAAAAAATAGAAGAAAGAAAAAGGAATAATGCAGGAGCATGGGCAATAGGTGTTTATTTTATAGTAATGCTATTTATTCTTATTATCTGTATCAAAAAACCTCTTTTATATCCTAGATATTTCTTGACATTAACAGGTTTATTTATTTTTTTCTTATCGTTTTATATGGCAAACAAAGGAAAAAAGTTATTTACGGTAATAATAAGTGTACTTACAGTCATAATTTCAATGACAATTAACTATAAAATAATAAAAATAAACTATGCAAAATCAAACAATGAGCCAATAGAATATGTTAAAGAAGATTTAAGACCAGATGACATGATTATTTTTGAAAATGAAAGTGGTAGTGGCTTTGTTCTTAGTATGCATTTTGAAGATATACAAAACTGTTTCTATGATGCAAAAAACTGGAATGTAGAACCAGCATATAAAGCCTTTGGAAAAGATTTATTATATATTCATCATTTAGATGAACTAAATGATTATAAAGGAAGAATATGGGTTATCGATGCGGATTATTATATTCTTTATAATAAATTATTAGATAAGTATGGAGAAGATGAAATTACTTTATTAAAGCAAAATGAGTTTGCTACAGAATATCATAGTTATAAATATAAAATTAGCTTAATAAATAAGAAATAAAAAATGCTATACGATTTGGTATAGCATTTTCTTGGTGAACCGAAACTTCCTAAATCCGAACCCCATATATTTAAGAAATGGAATAATAATATATTTTTATTATTCATAATGTCCTTTGCATTGAATAACTTCTATTTCTTCATTATTTATTCTATAAACTAATCTATTAACATCATCTATTCGTCTGCTCCAATAACCACTTAAATTTTCTTTTAAGGGTTCAGGTTTTCCAATTCCTTCATATTTATTTCGTCCGAATATCTGATAGTAATAAATTTATTCTTTTTAAAGTTTTTTTATCTTGCGTTTGCCAATAGCAATATTCTTCCCATGCTTTAGAGGTAAAAGAAATATTATTCATTTTCCATCGCCTCTA